>JASFVU010000294.1:0-4739 GCA_050049665.1 Bacteroidales bacterium
AGTATGCGGCTTTTATTGCCATTATATCAGGATTATCATTTTTATTAATTAAAAATATTCGGTTTCCTCGTGTCTTTCAATCAGAATTGGTTCATCATGAGGATTCAGCTTTCGTGGATCATTCTCAAGACAGTCAGAATAAATCAGGGAGAACAGATTCAATACAGAAAGATCAGAAAATAAGCTTGCATGTTGAAGAATCGGCGAATTTTCTGGCTGATAATTACAAGGAATCGGATCTGTTTGAGAATCTTATTTCAGTTGAATATCGTGACATACAGAAAATAAATATCAAAAGTCCCTCTCTGAATCAGGCGTTTAGTAAAGGTGATCCGGTAATATTTATGTGGGATGCAGAAAATAATGAATCATGGGAGATAAAGATTTTTAATAATGCAGATTCAAAGCCTTTTTTTATAAAAGAGGTTCTTACAACGGAATTTCGTCTTGATACAATGTTAGGTTTGGGGTTATATTACTGGAAATTAGAAACGGAAAACAGTTTGGTGCATGTTGGGAAATTTGCAGTTAAATAGCTTTGGCCTGTTACTGGTAAAAATCAAATAATTCCATGGAAGAGTATAGTTATCAGATTGAGAGATCTCTGCTGAGTAGTTATCCTGGTTAAAACCTAAATAATTTCCATTTCAGGAAATTATTGCATCATATTATTATAGTAGCAGTTTATTGTTTCATTATATCATATCAATTTATTGAGGTGAAAATGGTATACATAATTTAATACTTTAATTACTAATCCTAAATTCATTCAAAATGAGAAAACTAAAATTACTTTTTATTTTGTTATTGCTGCCTGCAATAAGCTTTTCACAAACGCCCACTTGTTTTTACAAAGACAAGGTCTTTAACAAACAGGTGGTATTTAAAGAAAATCCCGATGAGCTTATTATTCATTACCGGGCGAGTAAGGCAGAAAGTCATTCGGAATATTTAGCGTCTTATATGACAGACAATTCCGCTACGAAGATTCATTTATCTGATGATCTGCAGGTCGCAGTCTATAAGTTGCCGGACGCAGGTCGTAAAGAGGCAATACTGGACGGACTGAGATCGAGATCCATTTTAAGAAACAGTACTCCGTCACTAAAGGATACGGAGGGTAATACTATGTATTATATGCCCGGACGTTTTACCGTACAGTTTGAAGAAGCCGTTTCTGAAAAGGAGATGAAATCGATCATCGAAAAATCCGGATGTGAGATTATGCGGGATCACTGGACAAAAGGATATTATACCCTGGAAACGCCAGGCGGTGAGTCTCCGTTTAAGTTAATAAGAGAGTTCATTAAGTTAAAGCAGGTAAAATTTGCCGAACCTGATTTTATTGATTTTAATTCAGAGACATATAAACCAAATGATAGTTTCTTTGCTGATCAGTGGGGCCTCGAAAACACTAAACAATCCGGCGGCTATGAATTTGCTGATATAGGAGCCGTTGAAGCCTGGGACATAACCCTGGGAAGTTCTGACGTAATGGTTTGTGTTATTGATGATGGCTTTGATCTGGATCATGATGATCTTTGGACTAATTATTATCAGAATTTGGGTGAAGATGCTGATGGAGATAATCAGACACTTACATCAGGAGGTTTTTTGGATGCTAACGACATTAATGGTATAGATGACGACGGGAACGGTATTGTTGACGATTTGGTCGGATATGACTTTGCATCTCTGGATTACGATGTTAATGGAGGCAGACATGGCACAGCCTGTACCGGAATTGCCGCTGCTGTAGGGAATAATACAATAGGAATATCGGGCATAGCTCCAAATTCAACGATATTGCCACTGAGAGTAAATCTTACTTCAGGCATGAATGCCAATCGTGCCGATGCAATTAATTATGCAGCAAGCCTTGCAGAAGATAATCCTCAAATGGTTATCAGTTGCAGTTGGAAAGCAAGCGGCGACATGACAGCTATCCATCTGGCAATTCAGAATGCACGTCTGGCAGGGGTTCCGCTTTTCTTCGCTTCGGCGAATGATAATGCTTCTACTGTAAGCTACCCTTCGAGATATGCGGAAGCTATATCCGTTGGAGCAACAAGCATGTGCGATGAGCGTAAAAACCCTTCCTCATGTGACGGAGAGTATTGGTGGGGAAGTAACTACGGTTCGGACTTAAGTATTGCGGCACCGGGTGTCAGGATTTTTACTACTGATGTTGAAGAATCAGGTGGTTATACTTCCGGAGATTACGTTGAAAATTTCAATGGCACTTCATCAGCGACCCCACTGGCTGCAGGAGTTGGTGCGCTTATTTTTAGCTTTAACAATAACCTGACTCCCTGGGAAATACAGGACCGCATGCAGATGAGTGCCGATAAAGTGGGAGGCTATAATTACAGTCATGATGCTGATCGTCCCGGGCATTCACTGGAACTGGGCTATGGCAGGATCAATGCCTGCCGTGCACTTGTTTCAGGCACTTTCAGGGATGAATGGGGATCAAATAATTCATATTCCAGGGCATGCGGGCCTGTTCTTGACCAGATGAACATGTCAGGGTCTCTTGGGTCCACGGGGAGTTACGACTGGTACTACTTTGACGTTGAACAGCCGGGAACGATTACCATTTGTCTTTTCGGGGCATACAAGAGCTGGAGCTTATACAAAAATCCTTCGGGCAGTGCCTTAGCCAGTGAGTCAGTTGGAAAAGAAAAAATAGGTGTTACAAGTTATAATATTACGAGCACGGGCAGGTATTACCTTCGATTCTCGGGTTATGCAGGGACGTATGATTTTTCTCTTTCGGGAGCAAACATTTTATCGGATGCATTTTATGAAAAAGAGAACAACAACAGCTATTCAAATGCAAACGGTTTATTGAATTCCGGCCAGGTAGTTTCTGCGGTCATCAACAGCAGTTCGGATGTGGATTGGTACTGGTTTGAAGTGGAACAGGCCGGCACCATAACGATTACCTCGACCAAGGCATATAAAAGCTGGGAATTGTATAAAGACCCGACACAATCACCCTTGAAATCGAGCAATGGTAGCAGCAGTTATTATGCATCGACCACGGGGAGGTACTATTTGAAATTTGGCGGATATGCCGACCCGTATGAATTTAAAGTTACCGGCAATTTAGCCGATGGCCTATACGAATCGGAGTACAACGGGGAGTTTATTGCAGCCGACGGGCCTTTGCACAGTGGTCTTTATGCAGGAGGTAAAGTAAATGTCAGTGGCGATGAAGATTGGTATTATTGTGATGTTGACCAGACCGGTAGTCTGTCATTCACGCTCAACGGATATTACAAAGGGATAGCGGTGTATAATAATCCCTACCAGAGTCCTGTATACAACCTGTCGGTAGGGTCACAGGGATCGGCCACGGGGAGTTACGCGGTGACACAGACAGGCAGGTATTATTTTAAGATAGGGGGGTATACGGGGTCCTATACATTTTCCGCAGGAGGGTCCATTATGAAAAAGAGCATGGAGCCGTTTGAGAGGAAGTCTGTCTTTGACCGGGGACAGATGTTAACAGAAAAAGAACAGCGGATCAAGGTATATCCGAATCCTGTAAATTCCAAAGCGAATATACAGTTTGAGCTGGATGAAGACTGTCATGTATCCCTGAAAGTATATAATGTAATGGGAGAAGCAGTATCTGTTCTGGCTGATGAGGATCTGACAGCCGGGTATCACAATTTCATTTGGGACAGGAAAGGGCTTACCGGCCACAGAGTGAGTGAAGGGATGTATTTTGTACGATTTGAGACTCAGGGGACGGTTGAAACGAAAAGAATTCTTGTGATCGAATAGCGAAAATATGTTCTGTTAAAACCTCAAAAGGAGCTGTTTGGTAAATTTAAAGACAGTTCCTTTTTTTAATCCTCCTTCGCCCCGAGGTCTCGGGCTTCGGCGGACGAGTAGGTATGGTTTAATTGGCTTCGCCGAGCTCGTAAACTCGGTTCCCCGGGGCTTGCCCTAGGGTTTAATACCATTTATTAAAAATTAATGTTTTAAAAAGGAATACCTTCCTGAAATATAAGGATAGCACAGTTAATACGGAATTGTATAAAAGAATGATTTGTAAAGAAAATCAGTTTCTTTTCTGAATATGCAGAGTCCTGATTACTCTTTACTCTCTACTATTTTCCTATCATGATAAAACCTGCCCAGAAAAGAGGAAGAGAATTCATGTTATCTGTAATCAGATTGAGCTTTGCTTTTCTTAATGCATCTGCATAATCTTTATCATCAAGAATATAAGTGTAAAAATTCACCATTAGTTCTTTCGTATGCTTATCGGGAACTTTAAAAAGAGAGAAAACAATATTTTTTGCTCCGGCAAAAGAAAAAGCTCTTGCCATACTCATCATACCTTCTCCTTTCATCATTTTTCCCAATCCACTTTCACAGGAACTTAATACAACCAGTTCAGAGGTTAATGTCAGGCTATAGATTTCTTTGGCAAACAAAAAATTATCTTCCGAATCTGATGAAGTAAGGCTCAAACCTTTTGAAACAGTACTTTGAGAGAATGCCAAAAATGTCATATCAGGCATACTATTATTTACAAAACCATGAGTAGCAACATGTGTGTATTTTGAACTCAGCAGAGATTTCTTGAAATTAGATTCATCAGCTTCATTGAAAAGATAGATCCTGGCTGGTCTTTCATTCTTATTGAATAGCTTGTATATTGAAACGACCTCCTTCTGTGAATAAGGCAAATAATCAAAACAGACTTTGTTTAAATTGGT
>JASFVU010000371.1:0-4001 GCA_050049665.1 Bacteroidales bacterium
TAAGGTAATCAAAATTCGCCCTAAGAATTTAAAATAAAGTTTTTTCTATTTCCTAATTATTATTTCTAACAATACAATAAAACTCAATCATTATCAGTTAAAGTGGCTACTTAATCCCGAATAAGTCGGGACAAGTTATAGTGCGGATTATGCGACATTTTCTGTCTTATAATGTTATAAGCATTATGTTAAAGTTGCTTTGGATGTTTATTATAGAATGAATGTTTATAATCAGTATCAAACTCAAAAATATAAAGCAAAAGAGGGATGGTACGTAAAATCATAAACGTGCAGTTAACACTCTTTTAGCTGAAGAATGAAGCTAAATGTGTGTGAAGAGTTATTGGAATGGTTTTTTCGTATCTTTGATTTCAGGAACTTGAATACATGAAACAAAGAATATATATTGATACTTCAGTAATTGGAGGCTGCTTCGATGAAGAATTTGAAGAATGGTCAAACAGGTTGCTTGACGAATTAATTTCAGGTCTAAAAATTGCTATTATTTCAGATATAACTTACAGAGAAGTTGAACTTGCACCAAAATCGGTTCAAGATAAACTATTCTCAATACCAACTAAATACAGGGAAGATATAATGACCGATAATGAAGTTGAAGAACTTGCTAATAACTATGTTGAGGCGAAAGCAGTTAGCCAAAAATTTTATGAAGATGCATTACACATAGCTAATGCTACAATTCAGAAAGCAGATATCGTAGTGAGTTGGAATTTCAAACACATTGTAAATCTTGATCGTATAAGGAAATACAATGCTGTAAATTTAATGTTTGGTTACAGTGCCATAGAAATCAGAACGCCTCGTGAAATACTAAAAGAACCAGAAAATGAAAACTAAAGAGAAAAAATTTGATGCTGTTAAGATGATGCGCGATATAAGAAATAAATTGCATCAGGAGTATGAGAAGCATCCGGAAAAGCGCCATCAAGATTTGGAGAGAGTGCGTAATAGATACATGAAAATTAAGATTTCAAGTCACTAGTAAGCAATAAATCTCATTTTTTTCAGGTTATAAAGCATTTAACATAGTGCTTATTATAACGACATGCCTGTCTAATAATGTATATAAGTGCATTATGTTAACGTAGTCTTTGGTCATATAATACAATCATACCGTTATTTGATGAAAACCTCCTTCGCTCTGTTAGCTCCATACTTCGCAATGCTTCGTATGGCGAAGTCGGAGGCAAAGGGGAGAGGGGCTGCCCGTTTAATGCCGGGGGCAACACTCTTTTTGCGACTGCATGGTGCATAATGGGTGTGGTTATTTATAAAAAACAGTCGCACTGTTAATAAAGTATTAAAAACGTGATATTTATGACTCCAATTTTTATAAATTTGATATACTGAAATTAGTAAAACTATTAATTGATCAATACTGGTAAAATCTATAAATTATTCTTATGAAAAATGCTGTAATTATTATAGTTTTCTGGATAATAAGTTTAGGATCTGCCTTCTTATTGTTCCTTTTTCTCGATTCATATGTTTTTACTGAAAGTTTTATGGGTTTTAAGGCAGGCGGAGGTATTGCAGGATGTATTTTGATTTTTATTTTGCTGATGAAAAAGTTTGAAAGCCTGAATTATAAAAGTGAGATTGAAATTCACCTGCGTGATTTTATTGATGAGGAACCTTTGAATCTAAAAAACTGCAAATTTGAGTATCGGATTCTTAATAAAACACTATATAAGAGCTGGAAAAAAGCAGAATATATTACACAGGACAAGGATCGTTTCATTTATGTTCCTAATGTTTGTATTTCCGATATACTTGAATTTAGAATTATTGCTGAGAATGGAACTTGGCAGAGTGATAAAGTTCAATCATCGAAAAGACATCTATTGTTTTCTAAAACATAAGGCTCCAAATTCATATGCTAAATAAACCTACCTACTTTCACAAAGTCACCTCTTTTTTCCTATTATATAGTAATTCGGAAATAAAGAAAAAGAGAGTATCAAAGGAAATTACATTTGTAGAATTCAAAGAGCATAAGGAATGTTTTAACATTAAAATTCCGCTGACTGAAAATCAAATTTCAGAAGTAATATGGCCTAATAGAGAAGGTGAGCTATTTAAGGTAGATGATATCCATAGAAAGATTGCAAAGTATGATGTTAATGAACTGATAATAACCTATCCGGGAAGTGCCTCATCACAAAATTTTTTATTCAGACTTGAAAAGAGTACTAAAAATATTCTGTTTTTTACACCTCCTGATTTTACTGGAAGAGTGACCAGAATCTCAGTAAGTCTAGATAAGTATAAAAGACCATTTTTAGCTGTAAAAACCAAATCAACAGATTGGTGGATTTTACATGTCGATAATTTGCAGCTTAAAAAAAAAGTTGATGATATTTTTACCCGTTATAGGCTTAAAAGACTATTAAATATTTCGAGAATTGGTTGTAAAAAAATTGTAGAAGTTGGATTAATAGATCCTCACGGATTAACAAATGTCCCTGGATCAAAGGGTTTTTCTGTTCTTTCAGATGTGGCAAGTTTAATAAAAAGGAAACTTGGCAATCATAATCTTATTCATATCTATGGTTATGCTCAGGGACATGATAAAGGATACCCCGATTACAATCCCTCTGAATTATTAGGTGGAGATAGAGAATTTAAAAAAGCCATTAAAAGAATACATGCTCAAAACCAGTTTGTTTCAGTATACCTTAATATTAGGTTAGCCTCAAAGCAGATTGTAGAAAGAGATATTAAACTCAGACATGCTATTCTATATAATCAAAATGGAAAACCTATTATTCAACTTCACCCAATAATGGATGGATACAAAGCAAACTATTTTTATGTAATGAACCCAAATGAACCAGTTTGGATTAACATCCTCAAAGAGAACGCATTAAAACTTAAAAATTTAGGAACAGATTGTATTCAACTCGATCATCTTGGAGGAAGAGAGGCTATTGGCAATCCAGGGGCGAGCTGGGGAGCAGGTTATATTGAGTTTATTGAGCAATTAAAACAATGGGGATTAAAAACATGGATGCAGGGAGTATCAGATATTTTTGATGTTACGGCTTATGAAATGACCTATCGTTACGCTTATGTGTTAAAAAATGGCATAATAAGAGGAGGTACCCCCTTAGGAGAACCAAATTATGATATATTCTTTATTTTTTTTCCGGAAAAAGAGGTTATTATACCTTCTCATAAGATGAGATCTATTGCAGGCATAAGGAAAAAGAATATTATTGAGTGTATAAAAGATACTTCAGAGAATCCGGAAGGTCTTGCCCTGTACAACTCATCTTATCTGTCCAGATTAGAAAAACTATTAATTAATAATCATTGAATAATAGCAAAATAAATATCAACGATTCAATTGGAAGTCTAAAAAGAATGATTCCAGAAGATTGGGGTGATATCAGTAGTTTTTTGAAAAACATACAATTAAATATATTTGGCACTAAATCACTTGTTTCGAAAAGTAAAGTGAATATTGCCTACCTTACCTTTGAATTTGGGGTTGATGGTGTGACACGGGAAATCATGAAGTATGCTCGCCGCATGGAATTATTACTCAAGAATAGCAATAGGAAGGTTTCGACAATTCTTGTTGGAGAACGATTCTATGGACAAATTGACAAAATAATGCCTGTGTACTGGAAAAAAAAAACTATTAAGGATATAAACGGATGGGATAAATGGCAATATGGAAGGCTTTTTTCCCGCATGTTTCATCAGAAAATGCCTAAAAATTCAGCTATATCACAATCAACTACACTTGAAGTTTGGAATCAAAGTATCGAAATTGCATTTGAACTTTTCAAAGTTGTAGAAACATATAATATAAACTTATTTTTTTTAGCTAATGTCAGTTCAAATCCCGGAAATGTTTCATTAAATATTGCTCTAATTATTATTAGCAAGCTATATGGCCTGTATGTAATTAATTCTAATCATGACTTTTTTTGGAATACTGATCAGTCAGGATATTCAATAGTAAAACAAAA
>JASFVU010000295.1:0-4718 GCA_050049665.1 Bacteroidales bacterium
GAAAATTACTTCGTGAGATCGCTTCGTTATGTTCATGTTCGTTTCAGTCCCATATCAAAATTTAATAGTCAAGTAATTCTTTTGTAGCGGTCAGTATTTTTTCGGTATTGGGGAGAACTGCTTTTTCCAGTATCCTGTTGAAACCAACCGGAGTGAATGTTGATCCGAGCCGGCGTACCGGTCCGTCAAGGTACTCGAATGCCTGATCTGTAACCGTGGCCGCAATTTCCGCTCCGAAGCCGCTGAAAACCTTATCTTCATGCACAACCAGGACTTTCCCCGTCTTTTTCACTGTTTTTATGATTGCCTCCACATCTAGAGGAAGCAATGAGCGGAGGTCCAGAACCTCAATTTCCGTTCCGTTTTCTTTGTTAAGTTTTTCTGCAGCTTCAAGGCACATGTGAGTGGTATTCCCGTAAGTAATGATCGAGAGGTCTTTTCCTTCTCTCCGGATCCGGGCTTTTCCGAAAGGAATCTCAAAGTCATCGGGAACAGGTGTGGCGGCAATGGGGGCATTGTATAAGAATTTTGGTTCGAGGAACACATTCATTCCCTCAGATCGCATGCATGTTCTCAGCAATCCGGCGGCATCGTCGGCAAATGACGGATAAACCACGCGGGTTCCGGGAAATGTGGTTAATGTAGCTTCGATGGTCTGGGAATGGTATAACCCTCCTCCGATATATCCACCCGATGCCAGGCGGATGGTAACATTTGGAGAATATTGTCCTTTCGAGCGCCAGTATTCATGCGATGTTTCCACAAACTGTTCCATGGCCGGCCAGAAATAGTCTGCAAATTCAGCACCTTCAACAACCAACCTGATCTTTTTATCGAACCTTGACATGCCATTGGCCGTCCCCATGATATAATCTTCGGCAATAGGTGCATTAAAAACGCGTTCCCTGCCAAATTCCTGTTGCATGCCTTTTGAGACATTAAAGATCCCTCCTTTCTCCTTATTCGCGATGTCCTGTCCCCAGATGAACGTATCCGGATTGTGTCTGAATTCGGCTTTTAATGTTTCATTGATGGCTTCGATCATTTTCTTTTTGGAACCGTCGAAAGTATGGGTCCCATCCGGATAATTTTCCGCTTTGTATTCCGGGCCAATGACAAAATCGTGAATTGATTCCGGAGAAGGATCCGGTGCGGCCATGGCCTTTTTATGCGCAGCCTTTACTTCTTCTTTCGCTTTGTTTTCAATATCAGTCAGTTCTTTCTCAGTGAACCTCTTATATCGCAACAGAAGCCGGCGGTATTTGGCAAGCGGATCGTATTCATTGACATAATTCAGCTCGTAATCGTCCCGGTAAAGTTCATGGCGGTCTGAGTTGGAGTGGGAGTGGATGCGGACACAATTGGCCTGCACGATGACTGGCATGGAATTCTTAACGGCCCATTCTCTGGCTTCTTTCATTGCATTCATCGAATCAAATACGTCCTTTCCATTGCAATGGATGATCCTCAGGTTCTTAAAACCGGTAAAGTTATTTGCAACTTTTCTGTTGGCTGTCTGATCGGCTTTCGGAACGGAAATGCCATACCCGTTGTCCTGGATTACAAAAACAACCGGCAATTGCTCAGTAGAAGCACCGTTAATGGCTTCGTAAACATAGCCTTCCGATACCGAAGACTCTCCCTGGGAACAGAGTACAACCCCCTTGTGATTGTATTTCCGGAATGCCCTTCCGGTTCCGGTGGCGTGCAAAGCATGGTTACCCGTTGAGGAAGAGACATTGTGAATGTTCCATTCCGGTTTTGCAAAATGATTTGACATATGCCTGCCGCCACCTGCTACATCGGTATCTTTGGAAATACCGTTGTAAATCACTTCTTCGGCAGTAAGCCCTGCGGAGATGGCCGTCATCATATCACGGTAATAGGGATAAAGGTGATCTGTTTTCTTATCAAAAACCTGTCCTATAGCCAGTTGAATACCATCATGACCGGCATAAGGTGCATGGTACGACCAGCCGATGGCCTGTTTGAGATAGTTCGGGGCCCGGTCGTCCAGGATACGTCCCAGTACCATGAGGTGAAACCACTTTTGCAGTGTTTTTTTATCTGTATTCTTTATGCCAACTAATTTCTGAACCGGTATTTCGGTAAAAGCCATTAAAAAAAAATTTTAATTAAACTGATCTGTCTGCTTCAATATTTTCGAGGTAATCGGATAGATACTTCAAAAATGCACCTGCCAGTGCTCCGTCAACAACCCTGTGGTCATAGGTCAGTGCAAGCATCATTTTGTGTCTGATCGCTATTACATCTCCGGTGGGAGTTTCAAGTACTGCCGGTTTTTTTTCAATCGTTCCCGTAGCAAGGATAGCGACCTGAGGCTGATTGATAATAGGAGTACCGGATAAGTTCCTGAAAGTCCCGAAATTAGAGATCGTAAAGGTCCCTCCCTGGATATCATCCGGGTTAAGCTTGTTATTCCTTGCATTTTGCGCAAGGGTATTGAGATCGACAGTTAATCCGACAAGGGATTTCTGATCTGCATTCTTTATTACCGGAACGATCAGGTTTCCGGAAGGAAGGGCAACAGCGATACCAATGTTGACATTTTTCCTCAGTATGATCTTGTCATCGTCAACTGATGCGTTTACTCCGGGGAATTCCTTTAATGCTTTAGCTACTGCCTCAATGAATACAGGCATATAGGTAAGCTTCTGTTTTTCACGTTTCTCAAATTCATCCCTGACCTTGTTCCGCCACACAACAAGGTTTGTTACATCTGTTTCTATAAAGTTGGTTACATGAGGCGATATTTGTTTTGAGAGGACCATGTTATCGGCGATCAGTTTCCGCAGGCGGTCCATTTGTACTATTTCGTCTCCTTCCGAAACAGTAACCTGAACCCGGGGCTTTTGAACTGATCCGGCAGCAGATGCTTCTGATGAAGGCTGTGAAGTCCGTGTTTTCAGATAGCCGAGAACATCCTGCTTACGGATCCTGCCGTTCCTCCCTGTTCCTTCCATTTTATTGATCTCCTCAACGGAAATGCCTTCCTTTTTAATGATGTTCTTAACAAGGGGAGACAGAAATTTGTCTGATCCTGAAAGCTCTTCCGAAGTAATTTCAGCTTTCTTTTCAGGTTCCGGCTCCTGAGTCTTCGTGTCCGTTTCTTTCTTTTTATCCTCACCGGTTTTCTCCTTTTCTTCTTCTGCTTCGGGAGCATCTCCATCCAGGTTAATAACGGCTATCACTTCTCCGACAGCCACAACAGCATTTTCTTCAAAAAGGATCTTTGCAATAACACCATCAACGGGAGAGGGGATCTCGGAATCTACTTTGTCGGTGGCGATCTCAAGAAGAACATCTTCTTCTTCAACAGCATCACCTGGTTTTTTAAACCATTTTGTAATGGTTGCTTCCTGAACACTCTCACCCATTTTGGGCATTATGATATCAAAAGTTGCCATAAAAAATTAATCCTGTTTATTAAGTCAGTGCACAAATATAAGTATTACGCTGCAATGTAAATCCGTTCCAAATTAAGCTTATGTTAAAGTATTCCGCATAATATCAAACCCTTCCATGCACGAATAAATCAATATTATATCGCACTAACAAAAGTAAGTAAGTTATGTTTAAAAGAAAAAACCGGGATATTTTTTATCCCGGTTGCATTTTTGGTTTCATTTTCCGTTGGTTTACCTGATGAAATTCAGTTTCCTTACCACTATACTTTTATCTGTTATTATTCTGATGATGTAGTTCCCTGCAGGGAAACCGGAGACATCCAGTAACCGTGTTCCGGACTTCAGCCTGTCGTGTGCCAGTAAACGTCCGTTTGCATCGTAGAGGTCAAATACACCGACACCGGACTTTCTGATCTCAATGGTAAGATCATTCACTGCCGGATTCGGATATACCAGAACATCGGCATCCTCCGGCAAAACATCATCAATGCCGCTGTATACCGGCAGGCCGCTTGCAACGACCTGTTCCTCGGTAATCAGGTAATCGAGGGAAGAAACATACTGGTGGCCGATTACCTCGATGAAATATGCCTCTTCGACAGGTAATCCGGGTATATCCACCCACACGTAGTAACCACCGTCTTCAATCCCGTAAAAGGCAAAATTACCGTCATCGTCCGTTTCAACGACAGCGACTACTTCGTAGGTACTTTTGGTATAAGATTTTTGTCCTGCAAGGATTACGGATGCTTTTTTACTGGGTTTGGCTTTTTCAAACGAAGTTGACTTGAGGTCGCTTTCTTCCTCTTCGCTAACCTGTCCGCCAACTTCTGTTCTTCCTTCAAAGTGTTCTACCGACTGCAGATGGATGTCCAGTCCTTCCGTTGTAGAAGTGGGATCAACGACAATTCGGTCTGTGAATTCCCAGTATTCATAGCTTGGATAATAAGTGGTCATGTAGTTCTCGCTGAATTCTTCACCGGGAACGGCAGACAAAATATAATGCCCGAAA
The DNA here is from genome assembly GCA_050049665.1 of Bacteroidales bacterium. Taxonomy (GTDB): domain Bacteria; phylum Bacteroidota; class Bacteroidia; order Bacteroidales; family UBA10428; genus UBA10428. The sequence continues at coordinate 4,441 of JASFVU010000295.1, forward strand.
GGAATATCCTGGAAAACATAGTGGCCGTCCATGCCCGGTTGCACCGAATCATTCAGGGGGGACCTCTGGTAAAGAGTATATCCGTATATTCTTACATACCCGCCGGGAGCAGGATCGTTTTCATTATCGTAAACGGTACCGCTCAGGGTACGCACGTGGCTGTATCTTGCAATGAATATCCCCGAATCTCCGGGCTGGGTCAGGTCAATGCCGTCCAGTGCATTTTCCGGGCCGAAAAAATTACCCGTTATATAAGCATTTCCGTATTTGTCACAGGC
>JASFVU010000296.1:0-4714 GCA_050049665.1 Bacteroidales bacterium
ACACATCTCCCTGCGATATATCCTTCATCCAATCATACGATGTAAGCTTCCCGCATGATCTGGGACAGGTTTTTAAACAATGTGTCATCACATCCTGATCAGTATCAGATACTCCTTTTGTACCTTCCATCTTCTGATTGTTCATTTTCTCAGATTTCCCATTCACACCACAAATCTAAAAAAAACCTGAGACTTAGAAATGAAGGTGTGGGGAAAATGGCTTTCATATTGATTTCACTTACTCTTATTGGGAATCAGTTTCATCAGTTGTAATACAAGATCAAATAAAACAATCTTTGCATATGCATTTCTTTCAATATCGGCCGATGCCCTGTTGAGTTCCTCGTATATGTTCACAACATTATTGCCATTAATAAAGGGATGAAACTTTTTTGAAAACTCCGCTTCATTCCCCGTAATGTAACTGAGTCCGGGTTCATTAAGGTTAAGGATAAAATTTTCCCTTATCAGCCTGAGAGCATAGCCCAGGAAACCCTTCAACTTCTCTCTTCCTGTTACCGACATTTCTTCCACCCATTGATTGATATTCAAGAAACTGCGGGAATAGCACAAACGCATGATCTGAATAAACCTGTCAAGGTAAAATTTGTATTCATCCGATGAAAGCAATATTTCCCTGGCTTTCGTATAACTCCCGGAAGCCAATCTGACACTACCGGATAATTCATCCGGTGATGCATTGTATTTCTTTTCAAGTGCCCCGATCAAAGAAGTTTCGTCAATTGTGCCCAGCTTCACGGGTTGGGTACGGGAAGCGATCGTAGTCAATAACAATTCCGGCACGTCACTGACAAGAAAAAACAATGTTTTGTCAGGAGGTTCTTCAATTAGCTTCAGCAGAACATTTGCCGAATAAGCATTCATCTTCTCAGGCAACCAGATAATCATCAGTTTGTGTTCCGATTCAAAAGGCTTGAATCGTAATTTTTTTATTATCTCCTCACTCTCCCTTTTGTTAATCAACCCCTGTTTATTCTCGATCCCTATCTGTTCATACCACTGATTCTCTGTAAAATAAGGATCTGAAACGACAAAGCTCCTCCATTGGTCTATGAAATTATCACTTACCGGGTCTTTTGTGACTTTGCTTGTAGTGTTCACAGGAAAAGAAAAATGTACATCGGGATGACTCAACTTAAGAATTTGCTGACAATTCGGACAATGTCCGCAGGAGTCCGAGTCTGACCTGTTACTACAGATGATGTATTGTGCATACGCTATAGCCATGGGAAGAGTCCCCGAACCATCGGGGCCAAAAAACAATTGAGCATGAGGTATCCGGCCGGACTGTACAGAAAGAATAAGTTTTTTCTTAAGTTCATCCTGCCCTATTACCTGGGAAAAAAACATAGTCTGAATACGGTTTTACAATAAAAAAAAGTGGTTTCGAATGATGACATCCAAAGGTAAATAAAAATAGTTTTTTTACATTTGCAGCTCATTTTAACCCCTCAAAAAATATACGATGCAAACAATTGATAACTATAATTTTTCGGGCAAAAAAGCCATCGTAAGAGTTGACTTTAATGTGCCTCTTAACAAGGAAACTCTGGAAGTGACGGATGACACAAGAATCAGAGGAGCATTACCAACCATTAAAAAGATACTGGCCGATGGCGGCTCTGCAATATTGATGTCACACCTTGGCCGTCCGAAAGAGGGCCCTGAGGATAAATTCTCCCTTAAACACGTAATCAGCAAGCTCAAAGAACACTTGCCCGGGGTCAATATAAAATTTGCAGATGACTGCATTGGAGAAACTACGCTGAACCTGAAAAGGTCTTTGGCTTCCGGTGAGGTATTGATCCTGGAAAATCTGAGATTTTACAAGGAAGAAACAAAAGGAGATGCGGGTTTTGCAAAAAAACTTGCAGAAGGAGTTGATTGTTATGTTAATGATGCCTTTGGTACCGCTCACCGTGCTCATGCGTCCACGACCATTATTGCCCAATATTTTGATGATGGAAACAAACTGTTTGGATTCCTTATCAACAAGGAACTGGAGGCAATGGATAAACTCCTGAACGCTTCCCGACATCCGTTTACCGCCATCATGGGAGGGGCTAAAGTTTCGGACAAGATACAGGTCATTGAAAATTTATTGCCCCGTATTGATAACCTGATTATCGGGGGAGGTATGACTTACACGTTCATTAAAGCCCGTGGCGGAGAAATAGGAAATTCGCTGTGTGAAGAAGATAAACTTGGCCTTGCGCTTGAGATCCTTGATAAGGCACAGGAGAACAATGTACAGGTATACATTCCCACAGATGCCGTAAATGCGGATAAATTCGATGCGGATGCAAATGTCATGGCTTCCGGAACCGATCAGACTCCAGAGGGATGGATGGGCCTGGACATTGGCCCGGAAACCGTCAACACCTTTACCGGTGTGATAAAAGGATCAAAGACCATTTTATGGAACGGCCCGATGGGCGTATTTGAAATGGAAAAATTCGCCGCTGGCACAACGGCCGTCGCAAAGGCTCTGGCCAAAGCAACCTCTCAGGGAGCCTTTACCCTGATAGGAGGCGGTGATTCTGTTGCAGCCATCAATAAAAACAAACTTGCCGATAAGGTCTCCTACGTATCAACCGGCGGAGGGGCCATGCTTGAATACATGGAAGGCAAGGAATTACCCGGAGTAAAGGCCATCAGGGGCTAGCGCTTTTTGAACAAAATTTCTTTTAATGCCTGATTTGGCTTATTTTTACATGCCGGTCAGGCATTTTTAATAAATAACAGAAAACCCCTGAGCGAACTCCGGAGAACCGATCCCGCCCCTGGCGGGAAAGCTCCTTCTTCGAAGTAACTATACGAAGGAGAAACCCGGTCTGACTGCCAGGGGCGGGCAAACCGGCTGGCAGAAAAGTCAGTTAAACCACCCCTTTTCGTTTGTATGAGCGAAACGCAAAGGGAAATTAAACTAACGTGTAATGGACTTTACAAAAATTACAATTATCGGCGGAGGAAATCTCGGATCAGCCATCGCAAAGGGTATTCTGTCTCTGGAAGGCATAACTGACAAAAATCTGGTAATCTGCGAGAAGAGGAACCTAAGGATCAAATACCTAAAAGATGCCGGTTTCAGCGTCATTGATACGGATATAAATACCTCCGTAAAAGAGGCTGAAATGATCATTGTATCGGTTAAACCTCAACAATTTATTTCAGTACTGGAACAGCTGAAACCAAACTTAACCCCCGGACAGATCTTAGTTTCAACAGTTACCGGAGTAACTCTTTCCAAAATTTCAGAACTAGTTGGAAATCTGCCTGTCGTCAGGATTATGCCCAACACGGCCATTGAGATCAGAGAGTCGATGACCTGTATCTGTTTCAAAAACACCACCGATGAACAGGAAGAAAAAACAAAAGCCCTTTTTGAGCTGCTTGGTAAGACTATTGTCTTGCAGGAAGACCTGCTTGACGCCGTGACGGTCCTGGGAGCATGTGGTATTGCATTTGCCCTCCGCTTTATCAGGGCCGCAACCCAGGGAGGTATTGAAATAGGGTTTAGTGCCGAGGTTTCCGAACATATTGTTTCCCAGACAGTGAAGGGAGCTGCACAGCTCCTTCACGAGAACAACTCACACCCCGAAGCGGAAATAGACAAAGTAACCACTCCCCAGGGAATTACCATATCAGGACTGAACGAGATGGAGCACCAGGGATTCAGCTCATCGGTCATAAAGGGATTGATCACTTCCTACAATAAACTGATCCTGATGGAAAAGAATACGATATAACCATTTCATTGAACATTTTTGCCTGTTTTAGACTTTATATTGGAAATATTTCAGAAATTTGTGTACTAATACTAATCACTTATGCAAGCCGGCGCTACCATCACTATCAACCATTGGAAATTACCCCCCTGTTTGGCAGGTTGCTCTAATGGTGGCGTTTATTTGTGTTTGGGTTGAGATATGCAATTATCTGATATTCAAAAATTTTTCCGGTTTTCTTTTTGGACCAATTTTCTTCTATTAAACACGATAATATAATGGACAATTTTGAGCATTTCCCAAAGTTTTTACAGGAAAAATACGATGCATTCAGAAAGGATGTCCCTTCCATGATCAAGGCACATACTTTTACGGAGAACCTGATCAACTTTCTTTTCCCGTTCAAAGTCGATAAAAAATGCACGCTGCAGAAGATCGAGCTGAACCTTGCTCAGTTACAGCTCGATTTCAGGAACCTGCTGGGACCGCTTGAAAATACACTTGACAGATCGTTAGGGGATATCGGCCTTGACTTTTTTACGCGGATACCTGATATTTACAAGGGTTTGATGAACGATGCAAAGCATTTTCTGGATTTTGATCCGGCAGCCAGATCAATGGAGAGTGTCATCTTATATTACCCCGGTTTTTATGCCATAACGGTTTATCGCCTGGCCCATGTATTGTATAAACTAAAGATCCCCTTCCTGCCAAGGATGATGTCGGAATATGCGCACAGCAAAACCGGGATCGAGATCCACCCGGGAGCCGAGATCGGAGATAATTTCTTTATCGATCACGGAACAGGGATCGTAATAGGAGAAACCACCATTGTAGGGAAAAACGTGAAAATTTACCAGGGTGTAACACTGGGAGCCATTATGGTAGAAAAGAACATGCGCGGTATTAAACGGCACCCTACCATTGAAGACAATGTGATCATCTATTCCGGCACAACAATACTT
>JASFVU010000297.1:0-4708 GCA_050049665.1 Bacteroidales bacterium
TATATGGATATTTGGCCTCAAATCAAAGGGAATCCGGAATGCATTAAATATAACAGTCAAAAGAATTGAATTCTCATTTTCCAATTTACCAAAGGAATTTAGCGGCACTAAGGTTCTGTTCCTTTCAGATTTGCATATTGATGCGGTAGATCAACTTGCAGATACTGCTATTTTTCTTGTCAGTAATCTGGATTATGATTTTTGTATTCTTGGCGGTGATTATTCTTTTGAATTATTAAAAGAGAATGATCAGGTCTTTCAAAAACTGAAGAAACTTGTAACGATTTTGAGAAAGAAATCTGAAGTATACGGCATACTCGGAAATCATGACAGAAGCTGTATTGCCAATGCTTTATACAGTTATGGTGTGAAGATGTTGGTTAACGATAATATCCGTATCGGTAAAAATAATGAATACATATACCTCACGGGGTTAGATGATTCTCACTATTTCGGTTCGGATGATATTGAAAAAATAAAAAAAGAGTTTAAAGATAATAATAACCTTTTTAAGGTAATGATCAGCCATTCTCCTGAACGGTATAAAGAAGCTGAGAATTTGGGATATTCATTATACCTGACCGGACATACACACGGAGGCCAAATTTGTTTACCGGGAGGAATTATTATAATTAAAGATGTCAGGACGCCATGGAGATTTTTGAAAGGGAAATGGAGTTACAAAAATCTTGTTGGATACACTTCTCAGGGTGTTGGTACTTCCTTACTACCCGTAAGATTTTTTTCCAGGCCGGAAATTACTCTGATTTCGATGAACAGCAAATAAGACATTTATTGTATTACATCGTTTACTCATACTATCTGCATCCGTAACAGGGATTTACCAATAAATTGTGAACCGGAATATATACAGGGATGAATAATAAATTTGTGTTTTATTGTTTTTTCATTATAAAAATCACTATTTCAATAGTTGTATTTGGCAATTTCAGAAATGACCATAAGGCAGAGTTATCCCAGTACAGAGGATCAATTTCCGGAATTGTCCGGGATTCCATTACAAAAGATTCCATTGAATACGCCAGTATTATTTTATATGAGCAAGGTGATTCATCATTGATTACCGGATCAATAACAGATAGTAACGGTAAATTTATTATCAGTGAAGTTCCGGCAGGCATATACAACCTGGTCGTTAAGTATTTAGGTTATGAGCCGGAAATAATTAGTCATATTCAGATTCCGGACAAACAGGAAAAAATAGAATTAGGGGCTATAAATTTAAAACCTTTAATCACTGATCTGGAAGCAGTAGAAATTGTTGCGAACAAACAATTGGTAACATATAAACTGGACAAAAAAATAATAAATGTAAGCTCTCATGTCCAGGCCACGTCAGGAACAGCGGTGGATATTTTGAGAACAATCCCATCTGTTGAGGTTGATATCGAAGGCAATGTGAGATTACACGGAAGTTCTAATTTCATTGTGCTGATCGATGGAAAACCTAGTGTATTATCCGGAAGTGATGTGTTACAGCAAACCCCTGCAAGCATTCTACGGAATATTGAGATTATAACAAATCCGGCAGCAAAATATGATCCCGACGGTGAATCGGGAATAGTTAATTTAATCACTAAAAAAGAGAATAAAGTTGGCACGTCGGCTTTGCTAAGTATTTCGGGTACCACATGGAATAAATATAGCTCTGATTTATACTGGAACCACAATGCAGATAAATTCAGTATTGTTCAAAGTCTCACCTATAACAACTATCCAGTTGAATACAATGGGCTGATATACAGGGAAGATTATAGAGCCGATACAAATATTATTGTATCGGATATTAAGAATATTACAACCAGAAAAGGATATAATCTGAGAACTGATCTTGATTACTCCATTTTTAAAAACAATACTATTACATTTATCAATAATATAAGATTTTTTGAATTCGAGCGAGTTTTATCCACATCCTATAATGACAGTAATACAGACTATTATGAAATTGATGATATACACAGAAATCAAGTAAAAGTTTATGAATTCGCCTTAAGAAACAAGCACAATTTTACTGAGAAGGGCCATTCGATAACATTCTTCGGAAATTATATTAAAAATCCCGGAAAAAGATTCAATTCTCAAACTACCTATGGTACAAAAAATATAAGTCAGAATGATTCATTATATTCTATTAATAAAACACATGTCGATAATTTCATGGATAGATTTCGTGTACAGGTAGATTATACCGGACCATTGGGAGAAGAAGGTGAAATCGAGATGGGATATAGTGCTGAATTCAATCATTCCAATATAGATTATACTTTTAGTAATTATGATTTAAATTCGGGTATCTGGAATAATAATGATTCAATAAGCAACTCATATGGATTCATTCGAAACATACATTCCATTTACAGCACGGCTGCCAGCAAATTTCTGAAATTTGAATTTAAGGTGGGACTTAGAATGGAATATACTGATCGTAATTTAGATCAGACAAAAAAAGATTCAAGTTACCGATATGAAAAAATATCTTTTTTCCCAGGCATTCATATCGGTTACAGAATAAAAGATCATCACAGGATACAACTGTCTTATAGTCGGAGAATCACCAGGCCAGATGACTTCCAGCTAAATCCATTTCCATACTACATTGACAAAAATATTGCTTTCTGGGGAAATCATAGCTTAAACCCTTCATTTACAGATTCATACGAATTAAGCTACTTTTATCAAAATGAGGCATTTACTTTTTCAATTGAGACATATTATAAACATGCTCAGGACAGGGTTCAGCAATTAAGAATGCTGGATGATCATGAAACATTAATTGTTTTAATAACAAATATTGATTACACCAATACCATTGGTACAGAACTGAATATAAGTATTAAACCAGCCGGCTGGCTTCAAATATTTCCAGGAGCTAATGTTTATTATAACTCAATGAAAGGTTGGGCTTTTGATACATATATACGAAAATATGATATGGCATTGAATCTGTATCTTAATGCAATTTGGAATATTACGAAAAAAACAAGTTTGCAGGTCTACGGGTTTTATAATTCTCCCAGAGAATGGTTTCAGGGATTACAGAGAGAAAACTATGCAATCAATTTCGGTTTGAAGCAAAGTTTATTAAAAAACAGATTATCCCTGACGTTAACGGGGAATGACATTTTTAAAACCGGCAGATTAAGCGGAACTTCAGAAGGTAATTATTTTTTTACCGACGAAGAATTCGTGCCGGAAGCGCCCATAATTTCATTAAGTATCAGCTATAGTTTTAATAGTTTTAAATCGTTCAGAAAAAACAGGGAGTCAGATAATTTTGAGGACATGGGTGGGGGTATATTGTGATCATTTGCTAATTCACTGTAATTTTTCAGGGCTGCAATTGGCATTGTTGTGACCAACGGACAAAGGAACCGGGAATTTTTAATTTCCTTCATCATGTTCTCCGGTCCGGAATCAGGATCAGATATGCATTGTTAAATTTGGAAATGAGTTTGAAACCAAACTTCCGGGTACTTCCTGTTTTTTCAGTAGAAGGCAAGCTGAAAGAGAGTGGCTCTTCTGCGATTGAGATTATAATAAAGTGATATGGAACAAAGAAACAGTAGGGTTACAGGGAGTAAAATAACAAATTCTTATATAACAAATGTAAGCGATATCATCATATTGTTATTTTTAATCACAGGATTTCTAACAAATAATAACCTGTTTTATATTATAAGTGGCTGTTGCCTGATAGCCCGAATGATATCATTATCGATATTCAGACCAATTTCAATTGTATGGAATTCCTTATCCGAGTTGATAGGCAATATAACAACAAGTATTATTTTGCTTTTAATTTTTTATTTTATCATTACACCAATTGGAATTTTAAGAAAATGTTCCGTAAGGGATCATTTGCTACTGAATAGTTTCAAAAAAGAAGGCAGGAAGTCAGCGATGAAAGAGAGAAACCATGTTTTTGAACCATCTAATCTGGAAATGCCGTATTAATCCTTTCGTCTTCATTAAATGAAAGAACATATTGTTCCTAAACATATGGTCTCTCAGAGAGATATTTTCTGTTGTCCGGTATGCCGCAAAAATTTAACTATAACTGAGCAATTTATAAAATGCAAAAGATGTAAGAAGGAGTTTGAAATAAAAAATAATATTCCTCTTCTTTTCGCTGATAATGATCATAACGGTTTTGATACTGATGTTACAAGTAAAATAAAAGCATTTTATGAAAAATCACCTTTCCCGAATTATGATGATATTGAAAATTTGTACACATTAATTCAGAAATCCAAAAGGAGCATATTTGCTGATATGCTTGAAGAGCAGATACCTTTTAATAGCCGTGTATTGGAAATTGGGACCGGTACCGGTCAGTTCAGCAATTTTCTTGGTATCAGTCAGAGATACATATTTGGTGCGGATATGACGTTTAATTCATTAAAACTGGGAGAAGAGTTCAGAGCACGATATAATTTAGACCGGGTCGGATTCTATCAGATGAATTTATTCAAGCCGGTATTTAAAGAGAATACCTTTTCTTACGTACTTTGTCTCGGAGTTCTTCATCATACAAATAATCCGTTCCTGGGATTTAAGAAAATTTCAGAATTGGTTGCCCCAAAAGGTTATATTATAGTTGGACTTTACAATAAATACGGCAGGTTGATTACCGGATTCAGGAAATGGATATTCAGATTATCAAGGGACAGGTTTAAATGGATTG
>JASFVU010000402.1:0-3777 GCA_050049665.1 Bacteroidales bacterium
TTAAACGGAAAAAGTTCGATGCTGTCCAGTCGCTCATAGGAATATTTTATGACGGGCAGTTCATAATGCGAATCGCTGTCGGTATCGCCATGACCTGGAAAGTGCTTTGCAACGGCAAGAATACCTTCATCCTGCATACCTTTCATATAAAGCAGTCCCTTCCTGGCAACATTTTCCCTTATTTCTCCGAATGACCTGCTGTTAATGACCGGGTTGGCAGGATTGTTATTGACATCCACAACCGGCGCGAAATTGATGTGCAGTCCCAGCATCTTCATTTGTTTCCCGATATCGCGTCCCATCCGGTAGATCGCATCGTCATCGTTGATCGCTCCAAGCATCATCTGTCTGGGATACTGAATGGTATTCTCAAAGCGCATGGATAATCCCCATTCCCCATCAATAGCAAAAAGCAGCGGGACCTGTGATATGGACTGATAGTACTTTGTCAGTTCAGCTATTTGTTCAGGGGTACCCTGAAAGAATATGATCCCGCCGACACGGTATTTTTGGATCAGTTCCGTAACCCGGTTGATATCCGCAGCACCTCTTCTCGGATAGGCGGCTACCATGAAAAGCTGGCTTATTCTTTCCCTTGCTGATAAAGAAAGGTATACTGAATCGGACCACGCGGACGAATCCTTTAAAAACGGTGGCGGCGAAGGCTTAAAAATAAAATCCTGTTCGCTTACCGGCCGCTTATCGACCGAAAACTGAATAAAAATCCCGGCTATCATTGCTGCAAAGAATATCAGCAATCCTTTCCTAAATTTCCTTCCGATATCTGGCATGTAATTTCCTCGCAATACCTTGTTAAATAATATGTCATACCGAAATTAACATGAGGATGTTTCAAAAACAGGTATGAAAAATGTTAATTATTAACAAAAAAATATACAGATGCGGAAATGTCCGGTTATTCGGGTTGTTAGCTTCTTTGCCATCCTTCGCCCCGAGTTCTCGGGGCGAAGGATGGTTGGCTGTTAGGATACCCGGTACTGGTTGCTGGGCAGCGATGTTTAAGTGTTTAATTGTGTAATTGATGAATCGAATGAACTAGTGAACTGAATTCTAAGATATATACGATTGGCCTTCCGGAATCTTCATTTCATCAGTTCATCGATTAATTCAGTTAATCAATCAGTACCGGTTGTTTGATACTGAGTACCGGGTAATTGGGTTTTGTAGTATCTACCACCAGGCTCCTCTTTGCTGGTATAATCTCATAAAATTCTCAATGCTTCTGTTTCCTGTTGATTCTACATCTTTGGGAAAATAACAGGCTGGCAATTCACCCATTTCTCTGTGATAGTGCAGACAGTCGCAGCACGTGCCTTTCCTGCTGCAGAAAAAAGTACATGTGCAATAAGACATATTTGTTTCTTTCTTACACTCCATATAACGAGGGTTTACAGGTTAAGTTTTTTCGCAATATTCATGGGAATTGCCTCTTTATGAAGCATAACAGATATGGTTTTGTACCTGAAATAGGCATCGGAAACAAAAAGATATCCGTTAAAAGGATTATCAATTCCCCATGAATTTTTTACGTAGTAGAATTTTCTGGCATTTTTATCCCGGGCAATCCCTACAATATGCATTCCGTGATCATCGGTAGTTGAATAATTGTCAAACGCTTTTTGCCTGTTCTCCGGGGTGACCTCTAATTCTTTTACCGGTTTTTTCATGTTGAACATGATCTCTTCTTTTTCTTCTGTTGTTTTCTCAGACCATTTCTCCATTTCCCTTTCCGAGTAAGATCCGTATATAATTTTCGGAACAACTGCAAATCCTTTTTTAAAGTTGAATCCCTCCTCGGAAACATCTGCCGCCCAGGCAACAGAGTAACCGCTGTACAAAGCCGAATCCATGATCTGTGTCAGCTCATCCAACGGGACATTATAGCTCTCTTCCCATGACCAGTTATCCGGTATCTCCAGAATAAAAGGTTGATAAAAAGGAACATGAATGAAGCTGGTTATCATAATATAATCATCCGGATCAATTCCCAGCTGATCATAAAAAGAAGAAGGTGTGTAATTTTCCCCTTTATAATTAAATGACTCGGGCATTTCACCAAGGTATGAATCCAGAACTTTCTTAAAACCGTCTTCCCACACATCACTCAGCTTATTGTCCGGATTAGTCACAACAGCATCAACGTATTCCTCCAGTACTTTGTCCATTTCGCTATGAATATGTTTCTCGGAATCTACTTTCAACCCCGAATAGATATCTTCGGGGACTATGCCATAACTGGCTATTATGTCCACAACATCATTAGACTCTCCCCCCGGGGCAAAATTGATCTTTCCATGCATCCGTACATATTTTTTTGCCTTCCTGATATAATTCTGATGTACAATGAACATTTCCGAAAGGTCATACTCTCCTCTACCTGTCCGCAACAATTCAGACTCTAAAAGAGAAATCGTGCTGAAGCTCCAGCAGGTACTCGTTTTATACTGATCCCTTACAGGTGTTACCGGTAACTGTCTGATGATCGTTATTTGTTCTTTTGCTTCTGTCTCACCGCTCAGGGTAATGTCATCGCTTCCGCCGGCAATGAGATTACCGGTAAGTGACAGTATCAGAAAGATTAAAAGTACTTTTATATTACCTGAATTCATTTCTTTTCCATCTGTTGATCGGGAGCTTGATAACCAATTCATCCGGAGTGCAATATTCGTATTGATCTTTCTGTTCATCTGTTTGTATTATTTTTATTACAACCAAAAGGACTCAATCCCTTAATGAATCCCTTACCCTATTCTTTTGTTCCGATAATTCTCAGTTCGGTCCTCCTGTTGTTAGCACGTCCTTCTTCCGTGTCATTGACATCTATCGGCTGATCGCATCCATAGCCTCTGTAATCGAGACGCACTTCTGAGATCCCTCTTGAAGTCAGGTAATCCACCACCGATTTAGCTCTGTTCTCAGACAATATATAATTGTATTGTGCTGTCCCGATACTGTCGGTATGTCCACTGATTTCCACGAATAATTCAGGATTTGTTTTAAGAAACCGAAGGACCTTATCCAGTTCATACCTTGATTCGGGTTTGAGTTCATAGGAGTCCGATTCAAAAAATACATTTTTCAGTATGGTTTTTTCTCCTGTCATAATGGGTCTGAGGGGAACATCCTTTAAAAAAGGTTTCTCCAGATGATAGATGCCTTCCAGTAAAAAATTATCGGAATAAAAAAGGTAGCCTTTATGCTCAACGTTCAGCATATAATTTTTATTGGTAGGTATGCAAAGAAGAAATTCTCCGGACCTTCCATCGGAAAATGACCGGCTCACCAATGTCCCGTTATCCAGGTCGTACAATTCAAACCTTGCTCTTAATCTTTCTCTGGTTTTTTCATCGAACACCCTTCCTTTTATATAAGAAACCTCATGAGGCCTGGCTTTCTCATAAAGGGTAAAGCAATAAATATCTTTCCCTCTGTCGGAATGGATACCGGAAGCATAGTATGCAGTATTTCCCTGTGCATTAACGATAAGGCCCACTTCATCGCGACTGGTATTTATAGGATATCCGAGATTTTCAGGTTTGCTCCAGTTGTTACCGGAATCCTTCCGGGAAACGAACAAATCGAACCCACCCATACCAAGCAGATAATCGGAAGAAAAATACAATGTGGCATTATCAGGATGGATAAAAGGAGACATCTCATCGCCCGGAGAATTTATCGAATCACCCAAATTCACGGGATTCTGCCACTTGCCCGCAGAATCCATCGTGCTTACGTAAATGTCGAGTCCTCCCTTGC
>JASFVU010000300.1:0-4667 GCA_050049665.1 Bacteroidales bacterium
TTGTATTCAGTCCTTCGGTACCGGTGGATTATACACTGCAATCGCCCGAAACACGCATAGCAAGATCGATGTCGATCGGAAGTGATGCTTCGCTGGATCTGAATTCGGCAACCCTGATCCTGGGAAGTAACATAGCATCCGGCAAGCTCTTTACGGTTGACGGTTCGCTGACCGTAAACAGGAATGCCGTTCTGGAATTTAATAACAGGAGTTCGCAATGTGTAATGAATGTCAGCGGCAACCTGAATCTTGTCGGTACCTCCACTACGGAAATTGCTACCGTGACACGCGAAGTGAACGGAATAGCAGGCAGCGAAACCCGGATCAACATACTTTCGGGCGGAACCCTGGCAGCCCGCTACTATCTTATCGAATACCTGCAGGATGCCGGTCTGAATATGGAAGCGGGTTCCATACTCGATCCCGTCAATAACTTTTCAGACGGTACCTGGTCGAATATCCGCAATGCTGCCAATGTTTATTATCTGCAGCTTGAAGCGGATTATTCCGGAGGAGACATTTCCAATATCACTTTCAACTATTCGGGAACACCTGTACAGGGAACACATTTCAATGTAAAACGTGAAACGGCGCCGGGCGACATTAGCTTCGACGTTGTCGGCGGTAACCTGGGAGGGTATCAATACGAAGATGATGAGGAAGTGGTTCCGTCGGCCACAACAGGAAAACTGCAATGGCCCCCGATTACCGAAACCTACTGGACCGGTGCCGTGAATACGAACTGGCACCTCGATGGTAACTGGGATAACGGCATACCCACATCGACCATTGATGCTATTATTCCCGACAGACCGAATGATCCGGTAATCTCCGATATGGATGCTGTCTGCAAGAACCTGACCATCACGGACGGAACACTGATCCTGGGGAATAACAGGAACATAACCACAACAGGTGATGTTACCGTGGGTACGGGAACGAACGTGGGAATTTTCTCTGTCAGTACACCGAGCAGTATCATTACGGCAGGAGGCAACTGGACCCGGGGTGCTTACGGCATTTTCCTGCACGGTTCGGGAACCGTGATCTTTAACTCCGGTGCCGGAACAGCTACGATCCTGCCAAGAACATCGGATTTCAACAACGTGGTTTTCGATAACAATCTGACTACTTTTTACCTGTCAGGGTCATCCATAAATTTCACCGGAGACTTCCAGGTACTGAGTGGTATTGTAACGCCCGCAACAAACAATTACCTCTATACCATAGAAGGCGACATCGGTCTGTCGGGCGGAACCTTTACTCCCGTGCAGGGTGGCGTTACGGCAGGTACGGTAAGTCTGGCCGGGACCGGTGATCAGCAGGTGACAAACGGAACTTTCTATCACCTCATTGCAGAGGGCTCGGGTATCAAATACCTGACAGGTGCTGCAAACATCGACGGAACCACTGCCATTACTTCCTCCCTCTATGCAAACCCGGGATGTACCGTGGATTTCAACGGTGACGTTACCATCGGGAATACGGGGACATTCAACGACGGTGGTGAAGCCCATACCTTCACCGGGGTGAACTGGACCGATAACGGAACCTATACCGGAACAGGGACTATGATCTTCGATCGTACGGCTTCCAACCAGAATCTTTACAGGGCGAATTTCCATAACCTCATCATAGCCTGTACAGGGCGCCGGCTGACATTACAAGATGATGTAACCGTTTCGGGTGACCTGACACTTCTCGATGGCACCAACAGACTCGATATGCAGTACAGCCATATCACCAGCACAACAGGTACCGGAACCTTTACCATGGAAGATAACACACGTACATTTGTTTACAGCACGGATAACTTCCCGAAAAATTTCGGAGTATATGATATTGCCCAAAGCAGTACGGTCTATTATTACGGGTCTTCCGATCAGAATATCGAAGGGGTATCATACGGAAACCTGTACCTGAACAATGCCAATACCAAAACACTGACGGGTGATGTGGAAGTGAAGAATAACCTGATATTCAATAATGCCACCCTCGATGTCAGTTCCAACAGTTTCTCGCTTACCGTAGGAGGAGCATGGAACAATAACAATACCGGCAACTTTGTCTGCCACACAGGCGAAGTTGTTTTCAATGGTCCGGCAAACCAGTCTATTGCCTTTGGAGGATTAAACCTGAATGAATTTTACGACATCAGGGTTGAAAAGAGCGGCGGTTATGTTTATGCCAATAACAATACCTCCAACGATTTTATTATCCACAACAATTTACTGGTAACCGGCGGCGATTTTCATGCCAACGGAAGAACGATCTATATTGGTGGCAATATGATGGCAAGCGGCCCGGGAGGTTTTGTTAACAATACGGGTACTTTCTACCTTAACAAAAGCATGGGAACGGCCCTTATCGGTGTCAACGGCTCATCGCTGCTTAACCTGACCATAAATTCATCCGGAGCAGCTACATTCACAGCACAGGACGATCTGACGCTGGTAGGCGATTTTAACCTTATTTCGGGAAGCTTCGACGGTAACGGCCAATATATCAGTATGGGTAACGGCAATACCGATGTGGCAAACATATCCGGAGATTACAGAGTGGGAGCAGGTGGCTCCCTGGCCATCGGGAACGGAACCACCCTTACGGTCAATCCTTCCGGATCCATTGAAATAGTGGGCAATTCTTCCTCCATTGCAAGGGTAACCCGAAATTCATCGGGAGGGCGTTATAACTTTATCGTAAACGGCAACATTGCTGCCCGTTACTATCTGTTTGAATATATGACAAATGCAGGGATCTATCTCAGCAGTACATCGGTAATCGACCCGGCAAATAATTTTTCAGAAGGAACATTTACCCGGGGTGCCAATTCAGGCCAGTTACTGCGAATTGAAAACACCCAGACCTTTACTGATCCCAGCTACGTTGAAAATGTTTCTTTCCCGGTAAATCCGGGAGGCAGTGCCTCCAATGTGGCAAAGATCACTTCGCTGTCGGGCGATATCGAATTTTACAATGCCACGGGGATCTTTGCCGGTGAAAATTATGATAATGACCCGACAAACCTTATTCACTGGACAGGACCGATTGTTCTGACCTGGAACGGTTCTGTCAGTACCGACTGGAACGATTCGCTTAACTGGACCGCCAACTCCGGTCCGCCGATAGTTCCAACCGGTGCGGAAGATGTGATCATCGCCACAGCTACCAATCAGCCTGTTCTGACAACATTTGGCGCTAAAGCGCTTAATCTGACCATTGACAACGGGGCTTCCATAACATTCAACACCCCTGGCGATGCCGGTCAGGCCGATCTGGATATCGGAGGCGATATTACCATAAACGGTTCCATTGTACTGCTTACCGAAAATGACAACATTCATGTGGAGGGAAGCTGGACACTTGACAATACCGCTACAGCCATTATCAACGGAAATGTAACATTCGACGGTTCGGGGGGCGCCAAGGTGATCGACAACAGGACCACTCCGTTCCATAATCTCACCATATCGGGTTCCAGCCAGTATCAGTTGGGCAGGAACATGACCGTTAACAATGATCTGGTGATCGATGCAGGTGCCACTTTCGATGTTACTCCGTCGAATTATAGTCTTACTGTCAGAGGTAACTGGATCTGTGACGGAACGTTCTATTCACAGGCGGGAAAAGTGACCCTTGCTTCGCTCCCGGGCGACAAAACCATCAGGGGCGGAACTTCCGATTTCTATGATGTCGACATCAATGCCGGAGGAATTACCTATACGCTTGACGGCGACCTGTCGATCAACCGTAACCTGAACATTATAAACGGGACCCTGGATCTTGACGGCAACACATTAAACCTCGGGGATGATTCCGGTATCGATAACCTGACAGTGACAGGAACTCTTATAATCGATGAAAATGCCGTTGTTTCCATGGGCAGCGACGCGCGTTTTAATGCCAATGCCGGTTCCGTGATCCGTCTTGTGGGTACCGATGCTTCAAACAGCGCCAGGATAACCGGCGATGCCGGGGGACGGTATTCTCTCGATATCAATTCGGGGGCTACCCTTTATGCCCGGTATTATGAGGTCGAATATACCGATGGCGACGGCTTTTATGTTCACAACGGCGCCACGGTCGATTCGGTAAACAACCTGTCGGACGGTGTTTTCAGTTACGGGTATCCCGGCAGCGGCACTTATATGAAACTTGAATATGAGCCCGGCAGGAACGATACCATTCGCAATGTCACCTTTAATGCGGGATCGGCATTCAATGTAAGCAGAACTTCGGGAACATCGGCATTTTACTTCCTTGATGCAGCAGGGGCCATGGGTACCTATGAGTTCGAAAACGATATCACACCGCCCGATCCCGGCAGCGGACTTCTCCACTGGCCATACCTGAATACTTACATCTGGACCGGGGCAATAGACACCGACTGGCATAAACCGGGCAACTGGTCGGGAGGCAGCGTGCCTGATATTACCAAGAGTGCACTGATACCCGCAACGGCTGCTAATTTCCCTGCTATTACAACGGCCGATGCAGAAGCAAAATCCATAACCATCTATGAGGATGCCAGCCTCACCATTGCAAGGGATGTCAATATTGCCGAGGATCTCCTTTATATCGATACGGTATATGCCACAGGAAGCCCTGTGATAACCCTCGGACATGCATGGCTGTCGAACGGCGGTGTTTTTATGCCCGGCAACAGT
>JASFVU010000299.1:0-4667 GCA_050049665.1 Bacteroidales bacterium
ATGCCATCAGCTGCTATTATTCCTATTGCTATTCTTTTTCTAGGCATAGAGGATAATATGAAAATTTTTGTGATTTGTTTTGGTTCAAGCTGGCCAATTTTAATAAATACTATAGATGGCGTTAAAAGTGTAGAACCGATGTATATAAAAACTGGAATGGTCTATAACTTTTCCAATTTTAAAATATTCACGAAAATATTAATTCCAGCATCATTACCTGTAATTTTTACTGGATTTAGAATTAGTATAGCTATTGCTTTAATTCTAGCTATTACTGTAGAAATGATTGTTGGCGGAAATGGACTAGGATACTATATATTGGATGCAGAAAGGAGTTTCAAATTTTCCGAAATGTACTCTGGAATATTTACAGTTGGAATAATAGGATATTTCATCAATTATTCTATTGTAAAGCTGGAGAACAAGTTTCTATACTGGCATAAAAAATCTAATCAAATTAAATAAATTTAACATGAAAAGGAATACATATAGTCCGAATCATGGGATTATCGCATTAATATTTGTTTTCTTTCTAATTGTGGTATTTCCAATGTTTTCAAAATTACTTAGTCCAGTTACATTGTTAGCTGATATGCATATTGTTTTAAAAAGTTTGTTTGTTTCAACTATTTTGTGTCTATCTATTCTCTTAGCGTTACATGTTGATATCAAAATGAATAAAAAGGAATTTACAAGTAGAAATTATACACTTGGTAATATTCTTATAAAACCATATAATTTCTATAAATATAGTTTTTGGATTAGTCTATTTTGGTCATTGATATTCATATTCATTGTATTGCTAGTAATTGAAATTGCTTTTTTTAATACCAATATAATTAAGGAGGAACACATAACGGGTTATATTATAGGTATTGTTGCATCTTTTTTTATTGGGTTTTGGTCTTTATTAATTGCTTTTGTAATAAGATCCCAACAGAGGACAGATTTTTCCGGTATGGAAAAATTTATTTGGAACCTAGCAGATATATTCCATACTTGGTATTCAAAAGAAGGAAGGAATCATGGAAACAAAAAGCTTGTACGACGAGAACTTTTTTTATTGGATTATCATCCTTTAATTGGGAGTATTTCATTGTCTCATGAGCTAGGTGGTTGTTACAATACATATAAAGATGATTTAAAGAATTTAAAAAACAAACCAGTAAATATTAGGATAATATGTTATGATGACTCCAATTGTTCTGAAATGTTTAAAGTTTTAAAATCCTTAAAACCTGAAATACCAAATACTTATAAATGTTTTGAACATGTTAAATCTCAAAATTCTTTTGATAAAGAACTAATTGGTTTCTGCGAGAAATTTGAAAAAGATTCAAATAATATAGCAATTTGGCACACCTCAAAAATTAATCCTCTGCATTTTGTAATAGCTGATAATAAGGTTTATCAATACTCTGTTATTCCGGTAGAAAATAACGGGAAACGAAATGTATTAATGGGGTATGAAAGTGAAGATGTATTCCAAATAGAATTTCTGAGAAGCACATTCAATGCAATTGAACGTTTTGCCATTACACCTGACATCAAAATTAATCAGGATAATTCTATAACCCTAAAGTTTGAGAAGCAAATTAACATAAGTAAAATTCTATTTTTACATAGGGATAAAAAAATTATTAAGTCTCTTAATTATTCTAATAGTAATTCTGAAATTATCAATAATAATGAGATTAAAGAAGGAGTATTGTCAGAAATAATAATTAATAAAGAATACTTGACTGATAAGGATTTTAAAGGAGATTTTTACTTTGCGATTAAATTATGTAAAACAAATGGTGTAGAATCTGTAGACTCTGAATTAATAAAAATTGATTTTATCGAAGTCGTTAAAAATGAATCAAAATAGACCAAAGTTAAATTATTGCGGATAATTGCATTATGGGGTTTTGAAGAACAAATTCGATGAGAATTTATAGAAGATTAATATACCAAACACAATCCATCCCGGCGCTTTCAGGCATATTTAGCATTCCCGCAGGGCTTACTCTAAAACCTAAAATGCTAAAAAAGCCTTCAAGCCCTTCCCGCTCAAACGCTCTGACTGCCGACCCTGTTAAAACAAAAATCGGTGGTAAATTGATGTGTAAGTGGTTGATAATGAATAAAGCCCAGTGCCTAACACGGTATATAAAACATTTGGCGGAAAGTGCTAATTTTAAGGGCAGTACATTTAATAAACATCGCAACGGTTTGATGTATCCATCCTACCAAGTAGGTCAAGAATCTCATGAGGAATATTCAGATATTTGTTGTAACAAGGGGGACTATAGCTCCAGATTCTGGGGCAATAGGTCAGTAAGGCGGTTTACCTTGTATGTCGGGATAACTTCCAGAACTTTACGAAGCCACTGATATGGGTTGACATCATTCTTTTTACAGGTAGCAAAAAAGGAATACATCATGGCAGCACGTTCAGCTCCCCGGTTTGATCCGGCAAACAGGTAATTCTTTCTACCCAGGGCAATCGGCCTGATTGCATTTTCAGCCAGGTTATTGTCGATTTCCAGAGATCCGTCTTCCAGGTATGCCAGTAAATTATCCCAGCGTGGGATACAGTATGCAGTTGCCTTGCCCAATGGTGATTTCGGCTCAGAGGTTTTATATGTCTCCACGATCCATTTCCCCAGCTGATTCATTACCGGTAATGCTTCATCCAGTCTCAGGGTATGGCGCTGGTGGGGAGTCATGTTTTGCTCACGCGCTTTCTGCTCTGTTTCATACAGCTGCCGGAACATTTCCATGGCATATTCTGCACGTTTCTTATCGTATGGTAAAGCCTTTTCAAAGCCACGCCGGGCATGGGCCATACAATTTACAAGGGTAATATCCTTTCTTTTGGCAAACAGTTCATAGACATTGTAACCATCGGTTTGCAGGTAGCCCTTGAAGTCCCTGAGCAGTTTTACAGGTCCCTCCCTGGATCTCCCGGTATTGTAATCGAAGAACACCGTTTTTTCAAGTGGACTGTGATATATCCAGTGGTATCCCCGATGTGTCTTGCCTTTTTTCTGTTTGTCAATAACAGCAATAGGTGTCTCATCCACCTGAAGATACCCCTGAGAAAGCACCCTGTGCTTTAATGTATCATATAACGGCTCCAGTAAATTGCATATGCTTTCCTGCCAGCCATTGATTGTGGAAGAAGACAACTTAATGTCTTCCCGTTTAAACCGTTCGATCTGTCGGTACACCGGCAGATGATCAACGAACTTGTCTGCCATGATCTGTGCCAGCAAGCCCGGACCGGCTATGCCTTTCTCAATCGGGAACACTGGCAGTTCAGCAATAACACCTTTGTGTTCATCCTGCGACTCATCTGCAAAGGCAATGTATTTGGGACGGATAAAACGTTTGATAAATAACCTGGCAGGAACAAGTTCCAATTGGTCAGTAACTTCTTTGCCGATATACTTCATACCGGAAGTATCTTCTTCGGGTTCTAATACAATTTCCTCAACAGGTAAATGAGAAGGAAGAGCTACACGGCCTGGATGTTCTTTTCGCTTTTTCTTTTCCCTAATATAAGTAACAACCTCTTGTTCCTTATCCAGTTCTTCTTCCTGTGGCACTTCAAAGGGCAGGGATAGTTGGTTTTCATCTGAGTCAGAGATGAAGCGTTCACGTTTGGCTCCATAAAGAAGGCGGTTCATCTGATCAATCTGGAATTGCATCTGACTAACCTGAGACTCCATCTGACTAACCTGAGATTGAAGGCTGCCAGCCAGATTAACCAGTTCCTCTTTTGTCATATTTTCCAGTGCCTTTGACATGTGTCAAAAGTATAGAAACACAGCTAATTACAGAAGAAAAAACGGTGTCATTTCTTCACAAAATGAAGGTTTGATTCTTAAAAAAACGGGGGTAAAATACTTGTATGTTATCTTTGATTTACAGGTGCTTTAAGACGGGTGTAGCGGGTACGTTTTTGAAGGTTTTTGATGGATAATCCATCAATGATCATGACCATTTGTGAATAGTTCAATGTTATACTTCCAATGGATGCATCGTACCCGGGAAGTTCAAAGGTTCCCTTTTCCAGACGTTTGTAATAAAGTAAGTACCCGGAACCCTGCCAATGCAATAGCTTAACCTTATCACGACGCTTATTGATGAAAATAAATACCTCTCCGCTTGCGGGATCGCATCCAAGGTTATTGCGCACCAAACCAGACAAAGCATCAAAGCTCTTTCGCATGTCAGTAGGATGGCTATACAGGTGAAACCTGTTTTCAGCGCTCAGTGCAAACATGGCTATGAATTCAGTAATGCCTTTAAAACCTGGGGCTGAATAGTCTCAGGACAAACTACCTGTACTCCATTGGGCATAAGAAAATGCAGTTGGCTGGGAATCTGTGTCTGATTGGCCTGAGGACCTGGCTGAACTTTGACCGGAATAAATCCCGGAGTAGTATCTGCAATATCATTGCCGCTGTATTCCTTTCGGTATTTCTTTGCCCAGTACTGAAAGGTTGAATAGGCTATGCCTTGTTCTTTACAGTAAGTCTTCTGTGGTTGATTGCTCTGTCTGCATTTTTCGATGTGACCAAACATTTCTACCTGGGTATGTCTTTGTAGTTTTCTCATGCGTCAAATCTACGCACTCAGCATCAGCCTTGAAAGACGGGGTTGGTAGAGGGGATACG
>JASFVU010000009.1:0-14818 GCA_050049665.1 Bacteroidales bacterium
TTGCAAATAGCACTATTGAAATAAAAGACGACGCTCAACTAACGGTAAAAGAGGGCACAACCCTGTTGATCAGATCCGGATCGGATATTACCATCAAAGGTTCCGGAAGAATAGAAATAGAGGCTGGAGGCTATTTATGCCTGGAAAACGGAGTCAATATTGACCTTCAGGACGAACTGAGCGTTATCAACCTTCGTCCTGGTTACATTTCGGGAGTTAATACAAATGTGATCTCTGATCCGACCAACTGCCTGGCAAATCCCTCAACTGCTTCTTTTTCAGGAAATGGTCAGATCAATTCCGGTTTCAATACGGATGTATATGTACAAAACGTAACTTTCAGTTCTGACAGGTATTATGCTTGCCGTCATATATCTATCGGAGAATCCGTAACGGCACAGCAACCGCAGGGACCAGTGACTATTCCAAATGGCGTAGAGGTTATCATAGATGCCTACGGAAATGTTCTTCTGGATGAAGGTTTTGAACTGGAAGAAGGCGGAATTTTAGAGATAAAATAGCTTTTAAACTATGCACCCCTGACAGGGTGAAGAAATACCCTGTCAGGGTGTGTTGTGCTGGTTACAATTTCAGTTTATAGCATACCAGTTTGTTCGCAAAAAACGTAGGGATGATCACCAGGTGTTCACCGGCAATGTACCCGAAGTCGGCGGTCTTTGATCTTTCTGTTGAAGAGGTGTCAAGCAGGAGTTCTTTCTCTTCACCTTTTTTCATAAGATGGACTTTCCCGGGCCAGTCGGAAAACAGGACCACCCCTTTGCCGATCACAGCCAGCCCGTCGACGCCTCCGGTATTGAGCATATAATCTTCGACTTCACCGGTCCCGACATAATATTTTACAATTTTATCCCCTGTCCCGATCAGCAGTTTTTTATCCAGAGCCACTATCCCGTTCACATTCGGAAAGCCTTTGTCCCCGATAGCCGTAGTTACCTTGTCATCTTCCAGTTTATGAACCTTTCCGGTTTTTGAGTCGGTAAAAAAGATCGCGCCTGAAGCATGGGCAGCTACATCATTCAGAAATCCGGCACCCTCAACCGGCCACGATTTCACTTTCTTCCCTGTAGCCAGATCAATAGCAGTAAGCTTATCTACCTCTGTTACATACAATTTATCCTTATAGATGGCCATGCCCTTTGGAGAATTCAACCCGGTGGCCCATTTCAGGTTTTTGATCTTCCCATCGGCAGAAACGATAGAAATAAAGCCCGAACCGTTTTTTAATGAAGGATTCTCTTCTGCAATGTTCGAAACATAAAGAATTCCCTTTTCGGGAACGGGAAGAACGCTTTCAGGAACGCTCAGACCGGTGGTTTCCCAGAGTTTTTCCAGTTTTTCCGACTGAAATGTCCGGGCAGAAAGACCGGCCGTAAGAGCCAATAACATAAAATAAAGAGCAATTTTTTTCATAGTTTTCTGTTTAATATAAGATTTGAATGGATAACCATTTTTGGTATATAAAGTTCAGAATTCCATAACAAAATAAGGCCTTTTGAACGGGATTTTTTCTCCGCCCCGTAAAGAGACTGCCTGCCGGATAGTTA
Source organism: Bacteroidales bacterium (assembly GCA_050049665.1). Taxonomy (GTDB): domain Bacteria; phylum Bacteroidota; class Bacteroidia; order Bacteroidales; family UBA10428; genus UBA10428. The sequence continues at coordinate 1,566 of JASFVU010000009.1, forward strand.
CTCCGGATTTTTACCTCTGCATAAAAAGCCGTTTCCCAAAAATATAGTATCTTTGCCACTCGTTTTGCGGATGTGGCGTAATTGGTAGCCGCGCTAGACTTAGGATCTAGTGCCTTCGGGCGTGGGGGTTCGAGTCCCTTCATCCGCACGAAGTAAGGATGAGTGCAAGTGCGAAGCGCTTGCAGACTTTTCACAGAAAAGGCCCGGGGAAGAGAAGTCTATCCCGGCTTTCACCGGGAAGTCCCTTCATCCGTATCTGACCGCTGATACGCTCTACTGTCGTTTGTGTTGGCGGTTTTTATGCTAAAGGAAAAAATCATGTACTCTGTTAAACAAATGGATAATGAATATTAATAAAGAAAACATCGACGATCTGAATGCTGTGCTGAGTGTCAGCCTGGGGAAAGAAGATTATGAACAAAGGGTGCAGAATGTGCTGGAAGATTACAGGAAAAAGGCCAGAATGGACGGATTCAGGCCCGGTAAGGTACCTTTCGGACTAATCAAAAAAATGTACCGTAAACCCGTCCTTGTTGATGAAGTGAACAAACTGGTCTCCGAATCGATATCAAAATACCTGGTTGAACAGAAACTGAATATTCTCGGAGAACCTTTGCCGCATACGGGAGAAATGAAATCAATCGACTGGGATAACGACACCGAATTTGAATTCAAATTTGACCTGGGTATGGCCCCGGAATTTGAGCTCAATATCTCCTCAAAAGACAAGATCCCGTTATATACGATCAAGGTGGACAACAAACTGATCGATAAGTACATTGAAAGCTATTCCCAGCGTTTCGGAGAGCTTGAAAGCACTGAAAAGATGACGGATAAAGCCATGGTAAAGGCAGAGATCAGAGAACTGACTCCCGAAGGAACTCCTGCAGAAGAAGGGATACATGTTGATGAAACCACCTTCTCGGTTGAACTGATCAAAGACGACCGGATCAAAAAGAATGTCCTTGCAGCAAAAAAAGGAGATGTACTCATTCTGGACCTGAAAAAAGCCTATCCGAACGACACGGAACTGGCCGGGATGTTAAAAACCGATAAAAGCAAGGTCGCCGGTCTGTCACCGGATTTTGAAGTCACCATAAAAGATATTTCCGTATTCAGGCATGCTGAAGTGAACCAGGCCCTGTTCGACAATGTCTATGGAAAAGGGACCATAACAACGGAAAAAGAATTCAGGGAAAAAATTGCGGAAGAAGCAAAGAAAGGGTTGGCGAACGACAGCGAATACAGGTTTGGGATTGATGCAAAAGAGGCTCTTCTCAGAAAATTCAAAAGCAATCTGCCGAACGATTTCCTGAAAAGATGGTTGCTGATGATCAATGAAGGAAAATTCGATAAGGAGCAGATTGAAAAAGAATACGACCATTTTGAAGAAGACCTGAAATGGCAGCTGATCAAGGACAAGATTGTGCGGGACAACAACATTGAAGTTACGGAAGAGGACCTGAAGCAGGCCGCAAAAGGAGTGGCAAGGATGCAGTTTGCCCAGTACGGGATGGCAAATGTACCTGATGAACACCTTGAGGAATTTTCAAAACGAATGCTCAGCAGTCAGGAAGACAGAAACAAATTGAGAACAAGGGTCGTAGAAGATAAAGTGATCAACTTCGTGAGAACCACTGTAAAGGTTGATAACAAAGAGATCAGCTCGGAGAAATTCAATAAATTGTTTGAAAAATAGTATTACCTTTACAATGGTTAAATACAACAGGGCGTATGGACGATATTAAGGATTTTAAAAATTATGCGACCAAACAGAGGGGCATAAGCAGCATGACGCTGGAAAAGATCATTTCTGTGTCCGGCAGCTGGATTTCACCAACCATTATTGAGGAGAGGCAACTGAATGTGGCCTCCATGGATGTGTTTTCACGTCTAATGATGGACAGGATCATTTTTCTTGGCATGCCTATCGATGATTATGTAGCCAATGTCATACAGGCACAATTGCTTTACCTGGATTCAACGGATCCCGGGAAAGATATACAGATCTATTTTAACTCGCCCGGGGGGGCTGTACATGCAGGTCTGGGCATTTATGACACCATGCAGTATATATCTTCTGACGTGGCGACCATTTGTACCGGCATGGCAGCCTCTATGTCTGCTGTCTTGCTTTGTGCAGGGGAAAAAGGCAAACGATCGGCTTTAAAACATTCAAGGGTAATGATCCACCAGCCGGTGGGTGGTGCACAGGGACAGGCTGCCGATATTGAAATTACGGCAAGAGAAATACTGAAGATCAGGACCGAGCTTTATAAGATCATTGCCGATCATTCAGGGAAGGACCTGAAAAAAGTGGAAAAAGATTCGGACCGTGACTACTGGATGACCTCGAAAGAAGCACTCGAGTACGGTATGGTAGATGAAGTACTGGAGCGTACAAAAAAATAAAACTTTTTCATCATGGACAGGTGCTCATTCTGTGGAAGAGAAAAAAGTGATACTAATCTCCTGATAGCGGGTATCTCAGGACATATCTGCGATAATTGCATCGAACAGGCTTTTGAGATCGTGCAGGAAGAATTGAAGAAGAAAGGCGATTTCGATATCAATTCCATCCGGTTGGTAAAACCGTCGGAAATTAAAAACTCACTGGACCAGTATGTTATCGGCCAGGACCAGGCAAAAAAATACCTGGCGGTTGCCGTTTACAACCATTACAAACGGTTGATGCATCAGCACCGGAAAGATGAAGAAGTTGAAATTGAAAAATCAAACATTATTCTCGTCGGGGAAACCGGTACCGGAAAAACATTGCTGGCCCGTACCATCGCAAAATTATTGAATGTGCCATTCACCATTGTGGATGCAACGGTACTTACCGAGGCTGGATATGTGGGTGAAGACATAGAAAGCATTCTTACCAGACTTTTGCAGGTAGCTGAATACAATGTCGAAGCAGCCGAAAAGGGCATAGTATTCATTGATGAAATAGACAAGATCGCCCGAAAATCGGATAATCCCTCCATTACCCGCGATGTGTCGGGTGAAGGCGTACAGCAGGGATTGCTGAAACTTCTTGAGGGGTCTGTCATCAATGTTCCGCCTCAGGGAGGAAGAAAACACCCCGATCAAAAGATGATCCCCGTGGATACAAAAAATATCCTGTTTATTTGTGGCGGAGCTTTTGACGGCATTGAGAAAAAAATCGGACAGCGGCTTAACACACGTGTTGTCGGTTACAGCGCATCCAAAAAGATCGATAATATCGACCGGACAAATTTATTGCAGTACATAGCGCCGCAGGACCTGAAAGCTTATGGCATGATCCCTGAAATTGTAGGTCGCCTGCCCGTGTTAACCTATCTGCATCCGCTTGACCGCGATGCATTGCGCCAGATACTTACGGAACCGAAAAACTCCATTATCAAACAATACATCAAATTGTTCGAAATGGATGGTATCAAGCTTTCTTTTAAAGGCAGTGTACTCGAATATGTTGTCGATAAAGCCATTGAATTCAAGCTTGGGGCCCGTGGTTTGCGTTCCATCTGTGAGGCCATTATGATCGATGCCATGTTTGAACTTCCTTCCAAAGGAAGTAAGGAAGAAATGATCGTAACAAAAAAATATGCATCGGAAAAACTTGAGAAACAGGATATTAAACGATTGAAAGTAGCATAGGGCTTGTTTAATTGAAAAATTATAACTTACCTTTGTAATCCAATTACAGCAAAAAATGAATAACATATTTCTTACAATCTGGTGGTGGTGGCTCCGGTTTCTTCCGAAAACGTGAGGCAAGACCCCAATTGTAAAGAATTAAAGGATACAAGAAGCGGCTTATCGTACTCACGATAGGCCGCTTCTCATTTTATACAAACGATTAACAAAAATGCATACTTACAAAGTTACACTTGCTACAGAAAAAGTACTGGCCGACATGGTTACCCCGGTCAGCATCTACTTACAGGCACGTAAAAAGTTCAAAAACTCGTTTCTTCTGGAAAGTTCGGATTACCACGGCCATGAAAATTCCTTCTCATTCATTTGTCTCGATCCGGTAGCCGGTTTTCAGGTCAGCAACGGAACCGTTACCGAAGAATACCCCGATGGGGAAAAAAAAGAGAACAGGATCATGAGCCCGGGTGATTTCCGGGATAAATTCGATCGTTTTATCCATGCCTTTGAAATAGTTGAAGGGGACAAAACATTGGTAAACGGAGTTTTTGGCTATGCTGCTTACGATGCCGTGCAATATTTTGAAACCATCAAACTGAAGAAAAAGAGCAGGGATGATTACAGTATCCCCGAACTCAGGTATAATTTCTTCAGATACATCATTGCGATCAATCATTTCAAAAATGAACTTACCATCCTCGAAAATCTTTTTGAAGGAGAAAAAAGTAATATCCGGGATATCAAAACACTTATTTTCAGTCACAGCAATGACCTGCCATCAAAATTCGAGGCTCTGAACAATGAGCAATCAAACATTACCGACGAAGAGTATATGCAAATGGTCCGCAACGGGAAAAAGCACTGCTACCGGGGAGATGTCTTCCAGATCGTGTTATCAAGGCAGTTTTCGCAGGAATTCAAAGGAGACGATTTTAATGTCTACCGGGCACTGCGTTCCGTAAATCCTTCTCCTTACCTGTTCTACTTTGATTATGACGATTACAGGATATTCGGTTCATCTCCCGAAGCACAGCTCAAGATCGGGAGCGGAAAAGCTACCATCAACCCGATTGCCGGAACTTTCAAACGCACCGGGGATGATAAAAAAGATAATCTGCTGGCTAAAGAACTCTGTGCCGATCCCAAAGAAAATGCAGAACATGTTATGCTGGTGGACCTGGCCCGGAACGACCTCAGCAGGCACGGTCACGAAGTAAAGGTCGACAGCTACCGTGAAGTACAATTCTACTCCCATGTGATCCATCTTGTGTCCACTGTATCGGGCAAGCTCAATGACCCTTCAAAAGTAGTGGATATGATGATGGCAACATTTCCTGCCGGAACCCTCTCAGGAGCGCCGAAATTCAAAGCCATGGAACTCATAGACACATATGAAAACCAGGGCAGAAGTTACTACGGCGGCGCCATCGGTTTCATTGACCTGCAATTCAACCTCAACCATGCCATCATGATCCGTACCTTTCTGAGCAAAGGGAAAAAACTTTTCTACCAGGCCGGAGCAGGCATTGTGTCGAAATCTGTTGAAAAAAATGAACTGATGGAAGTAAATAACAAACTCGGAGCCCTCAAAAAAGCTATTGACTTCGGAAAAACCATATAACCATGAGAAAAATTCTTGTAATCGATAATTACGACTCATTCACGTATAATCTTGTCCACTATATCGGGAACCTGACAGATGACCCGCTTGATGTTTTCAGAAACGACCGGATCGACCTCGGGTCGGTGGAAGAATACGATAAAATACTGTTATCTCCCGGTCCGGGAGTTCCCGATGAAGCGGGGATATGCCTTGACCTGATAAAAAAGTATTCGGAAACAAAAAGTATTTTTGGAGTGTGCCTTGGTCACCAGGCTATTGCAGAAGCTTTCGGAGGAAAACTGATCAACCTCGAGAAAGTGTATCACGGTGTATCAACAAGAATAAACATTGTGGCGCCTGAAGATCCTTTGTATAAAGAAGTACCTGGAAGCCTGGAAGTCGGAAGGTACCACTCATGGGTCGTGTCCAGGGAAGGCTTTCCCGATTGTCTTAAGATCAACAGTCTCGATGAACAGGGGATCATCATGGGAATCAGCCATAAAGAATTCGATGTAAAGGGAGTACAATATCATCCTGAATCGGTATTGACTCAACACGGATTAAAAATTGTTGAGAACTGGTTAAAAGTTTAATTTATTTGAATCCGGTATCGGTTTAACCATGAGGTATACTTTCGGACATACAGATATGGCAGCAGAAAGATTGAAAAACATTGCAGACTTTTTCAATCCCTTCTCCCGGCAATGGACAAAAATGATCGATCAGGGAGGATCTATCGTCGTGGATGAACTTGAAGACGTAGAGACAACCATACCTGTTTTTAAAAAATACCTCCGGATTAATGAAGGATTAATAAATTCGCAGGGAGCAGTACTTTACGTTGGAAGAATTCTGGACAATTGCATTTCCGGATTCAAAGTGCAGGAAAATAAAAGCGACAGCATTGTTGTGGCTAACCGGGTTGCAGCCGGATGGTTTTATCGGAATACCCAAAGCATCTGGGAGACCGAAAGATTCATAAAAAATACTATACGTGAAAACGAAAGAAAAAAAATTGCTGAAGAATTACTGGGGTTTATTCACTCAGGGAATAATCATTCAAATATTACCTGGAAAATGAAACGAATTATAATTACTTCCTAAATCCAAATTGTATGAAAGAAATATTAACCCATCTGTTTGATAAAAATGTACTTACAAAGCAAGAAGCCAAAGAAGTGCTTCTGAATATTGGCCGGGGGAAATTCACCGATCCTGAGATCGCTGCATTCCTTACCGTATATATGATGCGGAAAATCCATCCCGATGAACTTTCGGGCTTTCGCGAAGCACTTCTGGATCTGTGTGTCCCGGTCGATCTTGACGGGTTCAATACCATTGATGTTTGTGGCACCGGCGGAGATGAAAAAAACACGTTTAACATCTCAACCCTTTGCGCTTTTGTTCTGGCAGGAACCGGTGCAAAAGTCGTTAAGCATGGTAACTATGGGGTATCTTCCGGCTGTGGCTCTTCCAACATCCTGGAATATATGAGCTATACATTTTCAAACGATAATGCAAAGATCAGGAAAGAACTTGAGGAAGCCAATATCAGCTACCTTCATGCCCCGGTATTTCATCCTTCCATGAAATATGTCGGCCCTGTGCGCAAAAGCCTGAAGTTAAAAACTTTTTTCAACCTTCTTGGCCCTATGGTCAACCCGGCCAAACCAGTGAATCAGATTGTCGGTGTTTACAATGAAGAAGCACTTGATCTGTACCATAATGTTTTTTCTTCGGCAGGAATTAACAGTATTATCCTTTACAGCCTTGACGGTTATGATGAGATCTCCCTGACCGGGGATTTCAGATCTGTGTCATCTGGTGAGGATAAAATCTATTCTCCCGAATCCATCGGATTCGGGAAGGTATTCCCTGAGGATCTTTTTGGAGGCAATTCGGTTGAGGAAGCGGCAAAAATATTCCTCGATATCCTCGAAGGAAACGGTACCCGCCCGCAAAACGACGTGGTAACAGCAAATGCCGGGTTTGCCTTAAAATGTTACTTTCCTGAAAGATCCCTTCAGGAATGTATTCATATTGCCAGGGAATCACTGGAGAACCGGAAAGCACTAAAAGCAATGAAAAAACTTATAGCATTGCAGTAAATACTTAACCTAAACGGATCTATGTCAATTTTAAGTACGATTGTAAAGCACAAAAAGAAAGAAGTGGAAACCTGCAGGGAGTTAATCCCGCTGTCAAAACTCGAGGGTATGATGTATTTCGAAAGAAACACCTTAAGTCTTACCGATTTCATTCTTTCGGATAAAAAAACCGGCATCATCACCGAATTTAAACGCAAATCCCCTTCAAAAGGGATCATCAACAATACCTCCGGGTTAGAAGAAGTAACATCCGGGTATGCAACGCACGGAGCATCTGCTTTATCCGTTCTTACCGATTTTGTATTCTTCGGCGGCTCGGTTGACGATGTACACAAAGCAAGGAAGGTAAATGATATCCCGATATTGCGGAAAGAATTCATCATAGATGAGTACCAAATATATGAAGCCCGGGCTATTGGTGCAGACGCCATTCTATTAATCGCTGCAATTCTGGATAAATCCAGGGTAAGATCACTGGCAGCATTGGCCCGGAAACTGGGAATGCAGACCGTGCTGGAAATACATGAAGAACGGGAGTTGCAGGTGTTGGACGACAATATTGATCTGGTTGGCGTAAATAACAGGAACCTGAAGAATTTTGAAGTTGATCTTCAGCATTCCGTGGCGCTGGCCGGAAAGATCCCTGAAGGGTTTGTGAAGATCTCGGAAAGCGGAATTTCATCTGCTGCCGACATCATCTACCTGCAGGAAAGAGGCTTCCGGGGTTTTCTTATCGGAGAAAATTTCATGAAAACCTCTGACCCGGCAAACGCTTTTGGTCGTTTTGTTGAGGAGGTCACTAAACTTCAGAAAGCATGAAAATCCCGAATCTGAAAATAAAGGTCTGCGGAATGCGTGATGAAGAAAACATCCGCCAGATTGTTGCCCTCAGACCGGACTATATAGGTTTTATTCTTTACCCGGGATCAAAACGATATGTCGGGGATGATTTTAGCCTGACAATCAGCATTCCCGATGTTGTCCAAAAAACCGGTGTTTTCGTTAATGAACTGATACCGGAAGTGTTCCGCTGGATCAACAGGCTAAACCTGGACCTTATACAGCTCCATGGCGAAGAATCACCCGAATATTGTACCGAATTATCCAACATGGATGTAAAGGTCATTAAAGCATTCGGTATAGATGAGAAATTTGATTTTTCTTCTCTTGAAGCATATGAGTCCTGCTGCGACTATTTTCTCTTTGACACAAAATCAGATCTTTACGGTGGTACGGGGAAACAGTTCAACTGGAACCTTCTGGAGGACTATAACTATGATATCCCCCTGTTTTTAAGTGGAGGTATTGGTCCCGACGACGATGAGATCATTCAGCATCACAGTCGTATCGCTAACATCCACGGAATTGATATTAACAGCAGATTTGAGATCAGTCCCGGAATAAAGAATCCGGCAGCATTGAAAGCTTTTTTTCACAAATTAAGGTCAAATTAATTTTCACCCATGAAATATACAGTTGATGAAAACGGGTATTACGGAGAATTCGGCGGAGCCTATATCCCCGAAGCCATGGTCCCCAACATTGAAGAATTGAAAGACAATTACCTGGAGATCCTTGAAAGCTCTTCCTTTAAATCGGAATATGCTAACCTGCTGAAGGATTATGTTGGCCGGCCGTCGCCTCTCTATTATGCCGCCAGGTTATCGGAACGTTACAAGACAAAAATATACCTGAAAAGAGAGGATCTGAACCACACGGGGTCCCATAAGATCAACAATACTATCGGGCAGATACTGATTGCAAAGAAACTGGGGAAATACAGAATAATTGCCGAAACCGGTGCCGGTCAGCACGGAGTTGCAACAGCTACCGTTTGTGCCCTGATGGGCATAAAATGTGTCGTGTATATGGGCGCTCTTGACGTTTCAAGACAGGCCCCGAATGTGTTGAGGATGAAAATGCTGGGTGCCGAAGTAATTCCGGTTGAGAGCGGGAACAAAACCCTTAAGGATGCTACCAACGGCGCTATGCGTGACTGGATCAACAACCCGTGGGATACGCATTATATTGTTGGTTCGGTTATCGGCCCGCATCCTTATCCCGATATGGTAACAAAACTGCAATCGGTCATTAGTGAAGAAATGCGCTGGCAGTTGAAAGAACAGGAAAACAGGGAATCACCGGATTATATCCTTGCCTGCGTTGGAGGCGGGAGCAATGCTGCCGGGGCATTTTACCATTTTCTGGATGACGAAAACGTAAAACTTATCGCCACCGAAGCTGCAGGTTTGGGCATTGATACGAAAGAAACAGCAGCCACCCTGGCCACAGGTTCTCCCGGTGTATTGCACAGTTGCAAAACCATGCTGATGCAAAACGAGGACGGTCAGATAACAGAGCCATACTCCATTTCCGCCGGACTGGATTATCCGGGGATAGGGCCGATGCATTCTTTCCTGCACAAAAAAGGAAGGGTGGAATACCTGAACATAACGGATAAAGAAGCCCTTGATGCCGCATTTTCAGTAACCCAACTGGAAGGTATTATTCCTGCGCTGGAATCGGCCCATGCCTTTGCCGTTCTTGATAAAAAGAAATTTCAACCCGATAATGTCCTTGTGATCAATGTTTCGGGCAGAGGGGATAAAGACATGGATACATACATCAATGCCATGAAACAAGAGCATAATACCCGACAGTAAAAACCTGTAAAATACTAATCGATGAACGTCCGCAAAATGAACAGAATAGATACACTGTTTCAGGAAAAACAAAGGAATATATTATCCATCTACTTTACAGCTGGTCATCCGACACTCGATTCCGCCCCTGCTATCATTGAAACACTCGCTTCAGAAGGGGCCGATATGATCGAGATCGGGATCCCGTTCTCCGATCCTATCGCCGATGGCCCCGTAATTCAGAAAAGCAGTCATACTGCTCTGGAAAACGGCATGAGCCTGAAAACACTTTTTGATCAACTCAAAGATATACGCAAAGCCGTTGATATTCCCTTGTTGTTAATGGGATATTTAAATCCCGTTTTGCAATATGGTGTGGAAAAATTTTGTGCTGCCTGCCGGCGAACAGGTATTGACGGTACCATCATTCCTGACCTGCCGATGAATATTTTCAAAGAAGAATACGGCAGTTTATTTGAGGCCTATAAGCTTTACAATATCTTTCTTGCTACTCCACAGACAAGCGACGAGCGATACAAACAACTGGATGCCGGAAGCAAAGGTTTTCTTTACATGGTCGCTGCATCTGCCACAACCGGTGCCAGGCTGAACTTTGAGAGCTATCAGGAAGACTATTTTAAGCGCATTCAAAATCTTCCGCTCAAATCACCGCGGCTGATAGGGTTCGGCATTTCTTCATATGAAACCTTTGCTCACGCCTGCAACTATGCCAACGGAGCCATCATCGGAAGTGCATTTGTGAATGTGCTGGAGGAAAAAGGAAATCTGAAAAAGAATATCGAAAAATTTGTCCGGTCGATACGAAACAAGGACGATTAAATAAATGGTATTAAACCCCAGGGCAAGCCTCGGGGAACCGATCTCGCCTCAGGCGAGAGAGCTCGGCGAAGCCAATTAAACCATACCTTCTCGTCCGCCGAAGCCCCGAGACCTCGGGGCGAAGGAGGATTAAATGTAATGGTCCTTTCCCCTTCGACCTTCACTTCATTTACATAAAAGTTTTCAAACGTCACTATATGTTGTGACCCTGCCACATCAAATCTCTCTGTCAGGGTGACAATGATCTTTCCCTTTTTGGTAATGATCACTGTTGAACACCATGGTACCGTCGCCGTAATCAAATGTGATCACTTTAGGGAACCTGGTGGAATCCGGATAATCAACTGTAATCTGAAGGCACGGATAGTCATCATCCCCTGATTTTACACTCAACACCTGGTAACTGTTGTCATTCAGTTCCATGAGCTTTTCACCTACTGTAGCATCAATTTCCTCATAGATGTCATCGGCAACCGCATCGGCGGAAGCCAGTTCGACATCAAGATCAGATAGAATTGCTTCTTCATTTTCTGAATTCATTTTCTCACACGACATGCTGAAGATGCCAAGTGCTGAGAATAGTCCTGTGATAAAAAATAAATTTCTTGTGTTCATCATATTCTGTTGTTTAAGTTTCATTATAATTTTTATCAGATTTCCCCTGTTAGATGTCATAGGCACAAAAAGGTTTAATGCCCTATAAAAAACCTTTTACTACCTGTAAATAAACACATGGCCCAAAGCCCAATACACAGGGCTTTTCATGTTACGGAAGAAAATGCTATATTACATGTCCAATAAACGACTCAGGAAGGTGAAAGAGAAAATAATACTTGGCATCGACCCCGGAACCAAGATCATGGGATACGGCATTGTAAGGGCCGAAGGTAACAAGCCCTTTTTACTGGCTATGGGTGTGTGTAATTTTTCAAAAATTGATGATCATTATCTGCGTATGGACAAGATCTTCCATGATACCCTTGATCTAATTGACAGGTATCATCCTGACGAACTGGCCATTGAAGCGCCTTTTTATGGCAAAAACGTACAATCGATGTTAAAACTGGGCAGGGCCCAAGGAGTGGCAATATCCGCAGCCCTGACAAGAAAGATCCCTATCTTTGAATATGCCCCCAGAAAAATTAAGCTGTCTATCACCGGTCAGGGGGCTGCATCCAAAGAGCAGGTTGCTAAATTTCTGAAAGGTACGCTTATGTTTGATGAAATTCCGAAGAACCTGGATGCTACGGACGGCCTGGCAGCAGCAATGTGCCATTTTTATCAAAGGGATACGTTGAATAATAACAAAGGGTATTCCGGCTGGAAAGATTTCTTAAAGAAAAACCCCGGACGATCCGGAAGTCTATAAGTTAGAAGCGATCTTTTCGGCGATCTCCACAAATCTCTCCTTTGATAACTGTAGTTTTGGATTGGCAAAATTGAGGTCGCCAATATTTTTCAGAGGCACCAAATGAATATGGGCATGGGCTACTTCCAGTCCGATAACAGCTACACCCACCCGTTCACAGTCTACAGACTTATCAATTGCCCCGGCAAGTTTTTTTGCAAACAGGTTCATACCGGTAAACAACTCATCATCAAGATCAAAATAATAATCGATCTCTTTCTTTGGTACTACCAGAGTATGCCCCTCCGATAATGGGTTGATATCAAGAAAAGCGAAACAATTTTCATCTTCAGCTACCTTGTAACAGGGAATTTCTCCTTGTATTATTTTACTAAAAATTGAAGACATGATGTATCGGGTTTTTGGTTCATACAAATTCCATCAAAACAAGTCAGCGCGTAATGCTGATTATTTCAAAAGGGATGACCCCGGAAGGCACATTGATATCGACCACATCGCCTACCTTCTTCCCCAGCAAACCTTTTGCTATAGGCGTATCAACGGAGATTTTGCCGTCTTTTAAATTTGCCTCGCTTTCCGACACAATGGTGTACTCCATGGTCGCGTCGGAATTTTTATTTTTAATCTTAACCCTGTTCAGTATCTGAACCTTGGTCGTATCGATCCTGGATTCATCAATGATCCTGGAACTGGCGATAACATCTTTAAGTTTCGAAATTTTCATTTCAAGCAATCCCTGAGCTTCTTTGGCTGCATCATATTCCGCATTCTCAGAAAGATCGCCTTTATCCCTGGCATCAGCAATGAGTTTAGAAATTGATGGCCTTTCAACATTCATCAAATTATCAAGTTCATCTTTAAGCTTTTGCAAGCCTTCTTCCGTAACATATGAAATCTTTGCCATAATTTTTCCTCCTGATTCGCCTATTATAAAAACAAAAAAGAATCCCGAAGATTAGCGGAACTCTTTACGATGCAAAAATACTAAATTATTTAATAATTAAAAAACATTCTTGCCGCCTTATCTGCCTGATTCATAACGTAACTAT
>JASFVU010000301.1:0-4643 GCA_050049665.1 Bacteroidales bacterium
GTTAACGGCGTAACATTATCATTTGAAGAAGGTGAATTTGCCGCTATAGTAGGTCCTTCAGGATCAGGAAAAACCACCCTGTTAAATATGATCGGCGGACTGGACAATCCGACCAGCGGTGAGATCGTCATTGGCGATACCAACATCGGTACTCTGAAGGGTTCAAAGCTCATCGATTTCCGTTTGCATAATATCGGATTTGTATTTCAGTCATACAACCTTATTCCGGTTCTGACTGCCAAAGAAAACACCGAATTTGTAATGGAAATGCAGGGTGTATCGAAAGAAACCCGTAATGCACGTGTTAAAGAATTACTTACTGCTGTTGGTTTGGGCAATCGTTTGGACAGCAGACCTTCAAAACTATCAGGAGGTCAGCAACAACGTGTTGCCGTAGCACGTGCTCTTGCTTCAAAACCAAAATTCATTCTTGCCGACGAGCCAACGGCAAACCTTGACTCAAAGTCCACGGAAAATCTGCTGGATATCATGGAAAAGCTCAACAGAGAAGAAAAAATCACTTTTATTTTTTCAACCCATGATGCAAGAGTGGTAAAAAAAGCCCGGAGGGTAATTACCCTTGAAGATGGTAAGATTCTGGACGATAAAACAAAATAATCTGAAGATACTAAAACTCACGTTAATATAAATCATAATACAATGACTGCGGAAAAATTCTGGATGGGCTGGCTAAAGATCACAATGATCATCATCATTGCAGCAGGAGTATTTTTCGTTATTCTTGGAAATACCGATTATGCGAAAATCCTTAACAGCCAGATCAATCGTATTTTCTATTCAGGTAATATACCTGAAGAATCCGTGCTACTTATGCGCGGATGGCTGATCGGCATTATGGGAGCCGTTATGGCAGGCTGGGGAAGTTCAATGCTTTACATTGTATATCATCCTTTCAGGAGAAGAGAAAAATGGGCCTGGCGAAGTATTTTCTATCCCGTGCTCATTTGGTTTTTGCTCGATTCAACAGTATCTGCCTGTTATGATGCAACATTCAATGTGGTAATAAATACTGTTCTGTTCCTGCAGGTGCTGGCCCCTTTGCTGTTCCTTCGTAAACTGTTTCTCAGGAAAGTAAAACCGGCATCATGAAAAAAACAATCGTCACGGGACTCATCCTTCTTTGTTCTTTTTCTTACGGCCAGGAAAACAATGCATTATCTTCCGTCGATTTTCATGGTTATGTTTCAGCCATGCCTTCTCTTTACTGGATGGAAGACTCTTCGGCCTGGCAGGCGCTTTTACATAACCGCCTCAATTTAGACTGGTACCCGACAGACAGGATCAGCGGTTCCATACAATTGAGGAATCAACTGATCGCAGGTGAATTTGTTGAGATTACTCCCATTGATAACGGTTTTAACAAGGAAAATTACTTTTTACCCCTGACCTATCAACAGAAATTTGCGGACCGGTACCTGTTATCCTTGTCCATTGACAGGGCATGGCTGCAGTATACCTATAATCAATTCGAAATAAAACTGGGAAGGCAGCGGATCAACTGGGGACAGACATTTGTCTGGAACCCGAATGACCTGTTCAATTCCTATAATTTCTTTGACATTGATTATCCCGAACGGCCGGGTGCTGATGCCTTAAGGATGCAATACTATACAGGTTTTACCTCTTCCATTGATCTGGCGGCCAAACTGGATAGTTCGGGAAATGTAACCGGAGGGGCCATGTATCATTTCAACCTGTGGAACACCGACTTTCAGGTATTGGCTGCCTACTTCAGGCAATCCAACAAACTGGAACTGGCAATCGATTCATTAAGAGTCCCGATCAAGTGGGAAGACAGGGACCTTGTGGGCGGATTCGGATTTTCGGGTGCAATCAGCAATTTAAGCATCCGGGGGGAACTGAGCTATTTTTATTCCCTTGAATCCGGAAATAATTCATCCGATCAGCTATTAACCAGCCTGGCATTTGATTATTCGTTTCCCGACCAGACCTACCTGATGTTCGAGTTTTTCTATAACAGCAACGTTCAGTTGTCCGGTACGTCTTTTTTAAATTTCTACGGTGGGTCCCAGAATGTAAAAACCATGACTTTTACCAAATACAATGCCTTTGGCCAGGTAACCTATCCTGTGACCCCTCTCATCAACGCCACACTCGGAGCAATGTATTTTTATGATAAAATGCTGACAGGATTTTATACTGGCCCCAGTGTAGAAGTATCACTGACCGATAACCTGGGATTATCCGCTTTTTTCCAGTTTTTTGCTTTTCAATATGACTCTCCGAATACAACGGACAAAGAATGGACAAAGAGCAACTTTGCTTTCCTGCGCCTGAAATGGAATTTTTAATCGGCCCGTGGATTCTTATAAAGAGTCACCCGGACCTGGAGTAACCTGTATTCCCGAACGATTTCCCATTCATGTTTCAGCTCGTAAAGAAAATCATCGGAAAACATATTATAGATATTGGAATAAAAAATGTAATCGCATACTTCCAGGTTCTTTTTCGTGAAAGACCTTTCATCATCAGTAAGATCGATGTATTTCCGTTTGCCTGCATTAGGAACCTCCGAACCGATCTTCTCATAGGGAATTCCTTTTTCATCAATGTATCGCAACATGTCTCTGCGCAATGTATAATAAGGAATATGGGCAAGGGTTGCATCCCAGCCTTTCGCAATATGATCGGGATATACCCAGAAATTGCCGCTTAACAAACCTGCCAGTAACAGAATATAAATCGTTCTTCTGAGTTTTCTGTGAGAAAGCTTTTCAAAAAGGATGTAGGCGATCAGTGTGGCAAAAATCGCGAATACAGGCAGTAAATACCTGTGCGACTGGAGCCCTTTGTAAATAACCATAACAGGTGAACAGAGGATGAGAGAAATGATAAACAGAGCCGCCAGCATTCCCATTTTATCATCAAATCGTATCTTTCTCTTTATCAAAAGAATGAATAAATATCCCCCTGCCAGCCATAGGAACAAACGGCCAAAATCAACAAGCCGCCAACCTATGATCAATAAATTTCTCACAGCTCCTTTAAGATCAACCGGTTCGAACAAACCCGCCCAGTTCGATGCTTCGGGATCGTATCCGATCCAACCGGTCTTATAATAATGATACACCAGGTAAGAAACAGAAACGATAAAAGCCGGCAAATAAAACGGTATTATTGAAATGATCTCTTTCAATACACGATCTTTCTTTCTGATTATGAGGTAAATATCGAAAACCCCGACAATAACACATGAAATCATTCCACGGGAACTGCTGACAGCCAAAAAGACAAGTGTCAGGAGCAAAGACAAGCGTTTGTTATACAATATCCCGTTTATGGCCCAGAAAAAGAACACCAGGGTTAACAGATCGCCTGTGAGTATAACGAGTTGTGTCAGTATAGATGTGTCAATAATAACCAGCCAAAGGGCCCGGTGCACGGATGAAGGATCTATGAAAAATGCCGTGAATCTGTACAATTGCCAGACCAGTAGTAGTCCAAACGGGATCATTGCCAGGTGTCCCGCAGCCAGATTCACTCCGAATATCTTCCATAGAAAGCCCAGCAGGAGTCCCATTACGGGAGGATGACCCGAATCCATATAAGGCGGCTGCAAAATACTGAATCCATGCTCGAGATACCAGAACGCATGATAGGAATGAATAATATCCTTATCCCAGAAAAAGAAAAAATTCACCGATGCTACGATCAGGGCAGATACAAGCAAATAAAACGGAAGTAATCGTTTATGCGTATGAATGTGAATGTTGAATCGTGTCAAAACAAAAAGATTTGATCACTGGCTTTTCAGGGCATTGGCACCGCCGACGATCTCAAGGATCTCCGTTGTTATGGAAGCCTGACGGGCTTTGTTGTATTCCAGTTGTAAGTCTTTGATGAGCTGAGTAGCATTATCGGTTGCTTTGTGCATGGCAGTCATTCTGGCTCCGTGTTCAGAGGCAATAGAATCCAAAAAAGCCTTATACATCTGCATTTTCAATGATTTTGGGATAAGCTCCCGGATTATGTATTCCTTTGATGGCTCAAAAATATAATTCAGGTGATTATTGTACGGGGATTCCTCTTCTTCAGGTTGTCTGACAGGCAGAAAGGGTTCAACAACAAGCTCCTGAACAACCGCATTTTTAAATTGATTGTATACGATCTTTACCTCGTCATACACTCCCGAACGAAAAGCCTTCATGGTTTCTTTGGCAAGCGCATTTACCTGATCATAGGTAATATGATCCAGAATATCGTGATGCTTTTCTTTGATCTCATACCCCAGAATACCTAACAGCTCTGCGGCTTTTTTACCACAGGCTATGATATCCAGGTCGCCTCTTTTATGCAGTGTGCCGTATTCTTCCGTAATATAATTATGCGTCTTTTTTGAGACATTGGAATTGAATGCTCCGCATAGTCCTTTATTGGAAGAAATTACAATCATCAGGACCTTTTTTACTTCCCTGGTCACGATGTACGGACTGTTTAACTCTTCAACAGTTATCCGGGACAGATCCTGCAGAATCTCCAGCAATTTATTTGCATAAGGCCTCATTTGTATAGTGGCGTCCTGTGCCCGTCTTAATTTGGCTGCAGATACCATTTTCATGGCACTGGTAATCTGTCGTGTCGATTTTACCGAGGCAAGTCTT
>JASFVU010000302.1:0-4596 GCA_050049665.1 Bacteroidales bacterium
GTCTGGATCTCGTTATTCCTGTAAAACGTCCGGACGGTAACAATACAAAAACAAAAGACATAATCATTGATTATGATATGCCATGGAATAAAACGCACTGGAAAGCCCTGGTTTCCGCATACAAGCATAGTCCATTTTTTGAGGTATTCGAAGAAGAATTCAGACCCTTATTCAGGAAGAAAGTCAAATACCTGCTGGACTGGAACTTCATTATACTTGACAGCATCTTTGCCATGGCCGGCCACAATCCCCTGTATGGCAAAACAGACTCTTTTCAGTTGTATTCCGAAGATACTGTGTGTGATTACAGGGAAAGTATCCATCCCAAAGTCAGAATGCATAAAAAAGATCCGTATTTTTCTCCCCGGACTTACTTCCAGGTATTTGCCGAAAAATACGGATTCATTGAAAACCTGAGCTTTATTGACCTCCTGTTTAACGAAGGCCCTCAGGCAGTATACCTTTGTAAAAAGATGTGTTCAGCAAAGTAGTGATGTGTCACTCTTAATATTGAGAAATGAATTCTATCATTGCATTGTGTTACCAATACCTCTTGTACGTCATTTTAATGTTGACCTGACAGTAGTTTCCGGTACACGAAAAAGTTCCGGTTAGTTTTTTGTACAGTAAGAACTATACTTATTACAGGTATCGTCAGAACCTGAAACCAAAAGTCATCATAAACCTCGATATCCTGGAATCCAGATTGCTGGTATATGGTTTTCCGTCATCGAGAATATACAGGATATACCTTTCATCATATATCTTGTAATTCCAGGCGAAATCAATACTGAAGTTCTTTTCTCTGAAACCAACTCCTGCCGCATAATTGAAATGATGGGCATCGAAATTTATTTCATCTGAACTGTATGGACTGCCATAATACCCGAAGCCTCCCCTGAAATACCATGAATTGAGTCTGAATTCAGCGCCTGTCTTTACATTGACAGCACCCTTGTATATTGCCTCAATTCCCTGATTCTCATCATAAAAATCATACCCGTCAGATCCTTTTCTTAACCGCATGGAGGTATAGTCAATGTATTCAACATCTCCACTCAGTATGGCAAACTTGCCCAATGTGACACCCACGCTACCGATTAATTTGTAAGGCGAAATGATCCTGTAATCGTAAGTAGCATCATACAACGTGTAACCATCCTCATCGATCGGATAAATAATACCACTCACGAAATCAGAGGTTATATTGGCCTCATAAACTTCATTAATGTAATAAACTGTCGGCGTATGAAATGAAAATCCGACCCGTAACAAGGGAATCGGCCTGGCAATAATTCCGAACTTACCGCTATAGCCGGTTCCTCTCTGATCCAGCCTTTCATAGTAGTTAAAATAATAATTTCCCCCTGAGGCGGGCAGTTCTTTAAAATTCGATCTTTCTTCGAAGCTCACCGGAATAATGGAGAAGGTGGCTCCGAAATACAGAAAGTGTCCGTAATTGAACCCTGCAGAAAATGTCCATTCATTCATTCTGCCGGAGCGTTCGAGGGTATTACGCTGAATATTGCTAATGGTGCCATCCCCATTTCTCAGATTTTCATTCAGGAAGTAATATCCGGTAATTGTATCCAGGTCCATCACATAACTGTCATAAAACAATCCTTCCGTAAACGGATGCAGATACCGTGGATCCACAGGACCGTCCCCGTTACCGTAATTTGCCGTAGCAACATAGAGGTCACCAAGGGAAGATTCCGTATTCGTTCCTTCAATAACTATATTGCTATGGTAATTATTCAGGCGGTTAAAGCCAAAGGCAAAACTTCCACCGATGAATCCTTCATCTCCTTTGCCAAACGATAGTACATAGCCGAAATTGTTGATATTGAAATTGTATTTCATATCCTCCGTTTCTCTGCCAATATACCTTGAAGTGGTTTTATTGACATATAACTCAGGCGTAAAGGTTAACTCGGAACTCCTGTAAACCCCGAGACCTGCCGGGTTCTGAGAAACGGAATAAAAATCACCGCCCAGAGCACCAAATGCTCCGGCCATGGCTGTTGATCTTGCCGTACCTCCTGCATAGGTCTGTGAATACCTCAGTGCGTCGACCCAGTCTTGTGCTTTTGATTGGGAGAAAGTCAGGATCACTATGAATAAAGGAATAAGCCTTTTCATAATATGGATAATTTTTTGTTACTGATATATGTTATTAACGTCTGCGTGAAGAAGATGATGATGATCTTGAAGAGCTACTACTACTGCTTCTCGACCCTGAAGAAGAACTGCTGCTCCGGGAGCCTGAATAACTGCTTCGGGATGATGACGAACTACTGCTCCTTGTTCCTGAAGACCGGTAAGAACTACTACTCCTTGTTCCCGAGGAACTTCGGTTATATGAACTGCCGGATGATCTGGATGGTGTACTGTAAGATCTGGAACCCGAACTGCTGTTTCCCGAACTTCTTGCCGGCACACTGTATGATCTTGATTCGGAACTTCTGGTGGAAATACCACTTGACCTGTTCTCAGATGTTGGCCTGGTATAAGTAGACTGTCTGGTGGTCGAAGACCTGTTATAGGAATTGTTCATTCCCGAAGAAGTTCCCGATCTTGATGGTTGGGTATAAGTCCTGCTGGTCCCGTCACGATCAGGTGAAGCTGACCTTGATTCCGTTGTGGAACGGACCCTGCTGTTATATTGCTCTGTGCGCCTGTTCTCCGGGCTTGTTGTTGCGGTCCTTCTCTGAACATTATAAGGTTCTTTGGACCTCACACTGCTACTTGAAGTTGACGGACTGGTACGCCTTGAGTCGTATGTCCTGGCAGTACCCGATGAAGATGCCGGATTGGTGTAAGTCCTTCTGCCGGAAGAATACGTACTGTTTGAACTCCTGTTGCTCCTGTAGCCATGCCTGTAATAACGATTGGAAGTATAGTAGTAATGGCTGACAGAAGGATAATAATAGTACGGGTAATAATACGGCCGGTAATAAGGATAATAATAATCGTAATAAGAATAGTATGAATAGGGACGCCATGGGTAATAATACGGACTATACCAGTAATCATAGTAATATGGATAGCCGTAATGGAATCCCCAGCTTGAATAGGGATAACCCAGGCCGAAACTGAAGCTCCATCTCGGGGTCGGATCAACATACACGACATCATAGTACCCGCAATTAGAACAATTTGAATTGGAGCGTCTTATCCTGGATTCATAGTCACCGGAATATTCGTCATTGTATTCCTTGTCCGAATCATCACTGTATTCAGATCCTATATAATCAAGATCTTCATTATATTCTTTATCTGCCTGATATTCTTTCTCAGTCAGAGATGTATCGGATCCGGCATTTGCTTCTTTCTCCAAAGATTCCCGGTACTTTTCGTAATCACTTTTCTCGCGATCATCATCTTTTGATGACTCTTCTGCTTTATCTTTTCCCGGAGAATAGTAGAGATCGTCATACTCCTGTGCGTTGATGGGATGCAATGAAATCGAGAATAACATCAGACAGGCAATAACTGATATGTTGTATAATTTTCTCATGGCCAACCCTCCTGTTTCTTATTTTGGTGAATATATAAATAATATTTTTTTACTTTGCACGAATTGATTTAAAATAACAGATTCAAATACTATACCAAAATAGAAAAGATGGCAAAAGAATTGACAAAGAAAGAAGATAATTATTCACAGTGGTACAATGATTTGGTTGTAAAGGCCGATCTTGCAGAAACTTCTGCTGTCAGGGGATGCATGGTCATCAAACCATACGGATATGCCATCTGGGAAAAAATGCAGGCTATCCTGGATAAAATGTTCAAAGATACCGGACATGTGAATGCTTATTTTCCGCTTTTCATACCAAAATCATTTTTCAGCAAAGAAGCCAGTCATGTTGAAGGCTTTGCAAAAGAGTGCGCGGTTGTGACCCATTACAGGCTCAAAAATGCAGACGATGGTCAGGGTATTGTTGTCGATGAAGATGCCCGGCTGGAAGAAGAATTGATCATCCGCCCCACATCGGAAACCATTATCTGGAACACTTATAAGAACTGGATCCAGTCATACAGGGATTTGCCCATTCTGGTAAACCAGTGGGCCAATGTCGTCCGGTGGGAAATGCGTACCAGAATGTTTTTGCGTACGGCAGAGTTTTTATGGCAGGAAGGTCATACCGCGCATGCTACAAGAGAAGAAGCCAAAGAAGAAACACTGCGTATTCTGGATTTGTATGTTGAATTTGCGGAAAAATACATGGCAATCCCTGTAATCAAAGGAGACAAAACCGAGACGGAGCGATTTGCCGGAGCTGAAAACACCTATACTTTCGAAGCCATGATGCAGGATGGTAAGGCTTTGCAGACAGGCACATCTCACTTTCTCGGTCAGAATTTTGCAAAAGCATTTGATGTTACTTTTACCTCGAAAGAAGGGAAAGAAGAACTTGTATGGGCTACTTCCTGGGGAGTTACTACCAGATTGGTCGGTGCTTTGATCATGGCACATTCAGACAATAACGGATTAATTATACCACCAAAGATTGCTCCCATCCATGCAGTCATTGTTCCCATTTATAAAAAACCCGAAGAACTCCGGGAAATAAGCAAAGTTGCCGCCGA
>JASFVU010000304.1:0-4554 GCA_050049665.1 Bacteroidales bacterium
AAATACTGTTGGCGATTCCATACTTTGGAACTGCTTTAAGTGGGCACGTTCGGCCGATCCGGATGCTGAATTGTATATCAATGATTACAATGTTGAATACAATTGGGGACAGGCGGAAGAATACCGCGACCTTATATTAGAAATTAAAAACAATGGAGGACCAGTTACCGGAGTTGGGATACAGGCACATTTCTGGGATTGTTGCAGACCCAATGTTGATGAGTTAGTGAGCAACCTGAATATTATTGCTGAAGCAGGATTACCTATGCGACTGACCGAATATGATTGGGGAACAGACCTTAATCAGGAACAGCAGGTTGCAGATTATATCAAAGTACTCACCGTAGCTTTTTCACATCCTTCCGTGAATGGAATGATATGCTGGGGACTGAGCGATGATGGAGCATGGAGAGAGAACACCGGTTTTTTTGATTCTATTCAACGGCCTAAGCTCGCTGCAGATACGCTTCTGTACTATACAAAAACCAAATGGGCTACTAACTTCGATTCTGATTTTAGTGATAGCGATACCCTTGCCTTTAATGCCTATTATGGCGATTATGAGATTGAGGTTATGTTTAACGATACGGTTAAAGTATTCACAGTCCCCCTTCTGGAAGCATATGCAGACTCCGTTTTCACCTTATATGAGGCAGATGCCGCTTTAAAGGGGCCTGAACTACTCAGTGCCGAATTGGACGGTGAAGATATGGTTAAATTAACCTTTGATAAATCAATCGAGCCTTCTTCTATCAAACCAAGCGATTTTAAGTTTTTCTCCAGTTATGAAATTGGAATTAATGATATTCAGGTTGATCCGGATAATTCCAGTGAATTACAGATGGCTTTAAGCGCAGCAGTTACTGCAGGTGATTATGTATCCGTATCCTATTTTCCCGGAGACCTGGCGGGTACAGATAGTAGCCTGGTAAATGCCTTTGGTCCGGAGGGCTTATATAACCCTGGTCTTGAATCCGGGAAAATCTTTACAATCACAGCGGACAACTTTATCAAGGTATATCCGAATCCGGCTTCCGACATAATTAATATTGTTTGCGACTCAGCTCCATTCCGGGTAAAACTGATAAATAGCCTTGGAGCCGAAGTGTACTCCGGATCATCATCCTCAAATGAGCTGCAAATAGATGTAAACAAGTTTAAAAGTGGTATCTATTTCATGAATGTAGTTGATACAGAACATAACATGAACATCCAGAAAATTATGTTGAAGTAAATTCTCTGCTATCACCGCGGAATAAATGCGTTGCGGTATTGTAACGCATTTATTCCTGTTTTAGTATCAATTGCATAAATCCACTTGCCCAAATGATGCTTTTAAAATATAACATTATACACTGAACATGAAACGTATTTGTACATTTTTACTTCTGGTTTTTGTAATAAGCATTACCTGTAAAGGAAAATCATATCAGAAAACTAATACAGGTATTAAAACGGTTATAAACTCAGTTGGAGTTGAAATCCAATTTTTTAACCCTTCGACAGTTCGGGTGTTGAAATGGCCAGAAGGGGATGTTTTCAGGAAAGAAAGTCTTTCGGTCATTAAAATTCCGGAAGAAACTACCTTTAACGTAACGCAAGCCGGGGACGAACTTACCCTAAAAAGTGAAAGTCTTCAGGTTGTCCTGAACCTTAGAAATGGTAAGATCTCATTTAAAACGCCTAAAGGTGAATCGCTTTTAAACGAAGAAGAATCCGGAGCAGTGTTTACCGATTTCAACGATGCCGGCATAAAAACCTATAGTGTAAAACAATCCTTCCTTCCGGATAACGATGAGGCAATATACGGTCTGGGCATTCAGCAACAGGGCAAAATGGTGCAACGTAACCTGGAACTACGGATGATACAGGGAAATACGGATGATTACATTCCCTTCTTCCAGTCGGTGAAAGGATACGGCTTATTCTGGGATAATTATTCACCAACCACTTTTACCGATAA
Organism: Bacteroidales bacterium; assembly: GCA_050049665.1. Classification (GTDB taxonomy): domain Bacteria; phylum Bacteroidota; class Bacteroidia; order Bacteroidales; family UBA10428; genus UBA10428. Next base: position 1,964 of record JASFVU010000304.1, read on the forward strand.
CAAGAAAGAAACCTCTTTCAATTCTGATGTTGGCAATTGTATTGATTATTATTTCATGTACGGTGGGAATGCCGACGGCGTGATTGCTGAAATGCGTGACCTGACCGGTCAGGTACCCATGTTTCCCTTATGGACTTATGGATACTGGCAAAGCAAAGAACGCTACAAAAGCCAGGATGAAACTGTGGATGTAGTGAAGAAATACCGTGAACTGGGCATACCGTTTGACGGTATCATCCAAGATTGGCAATACTGGGGAAATAACTATCTGTGGAATGCCATGGAATTTCTGAATGCCGGATTTTACGATCCGCAGAAAATGGTTGATGAAGTACACCAACTCCATGCACATATGATCATCTCCATTTGGAATTCCTTTGGGCCGCAAACCAAACCTTATCAGGAGTTGGATAAAAAAGGTATGCTTTTTGATTTTGTAACCTGGCCGGCATCAGGTTCGCAAAAATGGCCTCCTGATCTCGATTATCCTTCAGGAGTGAGAGTTTACGATGCCTACAATCCCGAAGCACGCAATATATACTGGAAGTACCTGAATAAGGGCATTTTCTCCCTGGGCATGGACGGCTGGTGGATGGATTCTTCAGAACCCGACCATTTGTTTTTCAAACCATCTGACTTAGACAACCAGACCTACCTGGGTTCTTTCAGAAGCGTAAGAAATGCTTTTCCTTTAATGACTGTGGGCGGAGTTTATGATCATCAGCGTGCTTTAACTTCCGATAAACGGGTTTTCATCCTCACACGTTCGGCATTTGCCGGGCAGCAGCGCTATGGAGCCAATACATGGTCGGGCGATGTGGTAGCTTCCTGGGAAGCCCTGAGAAACCAAATCTCCGGTGGATTGAACTTTTCGCTTTGTGGCATCCCATACTGGAACAGCGATATTGGAGGTTTCTTCCTTTGGAATTTTGAAAATAAACTAAAAGATCCCGAATACCGAGAACTCTACGCACGCTGGCTTCAGTTTGGTGCTTTTTGCCCGATGATGCGTTCACATGGTGCCGATGCTCCGCGTGAGATCTACCAGTTTGGCGAAAAAGGTGATAAAATATACGATGCCATTGAAAAATTCATTCATTTACGTTACCGGTTATTACCGTATATCTATTCTGCTTCATGGGATGTTACTACCAACCAGTCGAGTATGACACGTGCCTTGATGATGGACTTCTCCGATGATAACAAAGCTCTGGATATTAATGATGAATACCTGTTTGGGAAAGCAATTCTTGTTTGTCCGGTAACCGAATCCATGTATTCAAAAGATATGAAAGAGGATTTCAGTACTATTAAGTCAATGGAGGTTTATTTGCCCAAGAGTGCGGACTGGTTCGATTTCTGGACCGGGAAGAAGTATACGGGAGGACAAACGATAAGCAGGGAGACACCCATTGACATCATGCCGCTTTATGTAAAAGCCGGTTCCATTCTTCCCATAGGTCCGAATGTTCAGTATGCAACTGAAAAAAACTGGAATAACCTGGAGATTCGTGTGTATGAAGGAGCCAATGGTGAATTTACTCTGTATGAAGATGAGAACGATAATTACAATTATGAGAAAGGGATATATTCAACTATCACTTTCAGCTGGAACGATGAAGAAAAAACCTTGACTATTAATAAACGGAAAGGTTCGTTTCCCGGAATGCCGAATGAACGGATATTCAATTTAGTCCTGGTTTCAAAAAATAAAGGTGATGGAATGAGCAGACCGGTAAAATACGATAAAGTGGTAACTTATAAAGGTCAGGAAACGGTAATCGATCTGTGATCGTAATAATACCGCGGGTAATTAAAATGAAAATAAATTATCTTTTGCAAGAAAAAAGCAGCATTGAATATTCAGCCTTAGGAAAAACAGGGCTCAAATTACCGCCGATTATCTTTGGTACCAGTGCTTTGGGAAACTTATACCGGATTCTTAGCGAGAATACAAAATTCGATATAGTTGACGAATGCATTAAAAATGTTCGGATTCCGGTTTTCGACAGTGCAGGGAAGTATGGTGCCGGGTTAGCTCTTGAATCGTTGGGAAAATATTTACATCAATTAAATGTAAATCCTGAGGATGTCATTATCAGTAATAAATTGGGGTGGATGCGTACCGAACTGAAAACATCCGAACCTACTTTTGAACAAGGGGTATGGTACGGTCTGAAACATGATGCCATTCAGAAAATAAGTTATAATGGGATTATTTCCTGCTATGATCAGGGAAATGAATTGTTGGGAGGAATCTATAAGCCCCGGTTGTTGTCGGTTCACGACCCCGACGAATATTTGAATCAGGGAAAAAAACCTGAAGAAAAGGAAAAACTTTTCACTGATATTCTGGAAGCTTACAGAGCTCTGTCAGAACTTAAAAAACAAGGGAAAACAAAAGCTATTGGTATCGGTTCGAAAGATTGGAAAATTATCGAAAAAGTGGCCGGGTATGTTGAACTGGACTGGGTAATGTTCGCCAATAGCCTGACAATCATGAACCATCCGCCTGAATTACTTGAATTCATGGAAAAACTGTCCGGAAAGGGAATTGCTATTATCAATTCTGCGGTTTTTCACGGAGGCTT
>JASFVU010000305.1:0-4544 GCA_050049665.1 Bacteroidales bacterium
TAATTTTTAGGCTTACTGTTTGATTATATTTTAATCATGAACTTATAAATTCATTGACATGTCAAAAGAACAATCTGCAAATAACATACGGTCCGAAAAAATGAAAGCCCTTGAACTGACTCTTGGCAAGATCGAAAAAGATTTTGGCAAAGGTACCATCATGAAAATGGGAGACCATGCCATAGTCGATGTCGGTTCCATTCCCAGCGGTTCCATTGCCCTTGATGTGGCATTGGGGATCGGAGGTTATCCAAGAGGAAGGATAGTGGAAGTATACGGACCCGAATCATCGGGAAAGACAACCCTTGCCATTCATGCCATCGCAGAAGCACAAAAAGCAGGTGGCATTGCGGCTTTTATAGATGCGGAGCATGCTTTTGATCGTTTTTATGCACAAAAACTCGGAGTCGATATTGAGAACCTGCTGATCTCACAGCCGGACAACGGAGAACAGGCTTTGGAAATTGCGGATCACCTGATCCGTTCGGGTGCGATTGATATAGTCGTCATTGATTCTGTTGCCGCACTGACTCCCAAAGCCGAAATTGAAGGTGAGATGGGCGATTCAAAAATGGGTTTGCAGGCCAGGCTGATGTCCCAGGCTCTCAGAAAACTCACAGCCAATATCAATAAAACGAATACATGCTGTGTATTCATCAATCAGCTGCGTGAAAAAATAGGGATCATGTTTGGAAATCCCGAAACGACCACCGGGGGAAATGCATTGAAATTCTATGCCAGCACACGCATCGATATACGAAGAATAAGCCAGTTAAAAGAAGGCGATGAGGCCCTTGGTAACCGCGTACGTGTTAAAATTGTAAAAAATAAACTGGCCCCACCCTTCAAAAAAGCGGAATTCGATATCATGTTCGGAGAAGGCATTTCCCGCACAGGCGAACTGATCGATCTTGGTGTGGAACAGGATATCCTGAAAAAGTCAGGTTCGTGGTTCAGTTACGGAGAAACCCGTTTGGGACAGGGGAGAGATTCCGTTAAAGCCTTGCTGGCCGATAATCCCGAACTGGCTGATGAGATTGAGGCCAAGATCAAGGAAGCTTTGACAAAGAAATGATCTGTACCGCAATTCCGAATGAATTGCGCCAAAGTACAAATTCCAAAAAACAACCCGCAAATTCCGATCAGGGTCCAATGACCAGATATCAATGTTTAAAGACGCTGTTTGATGATTCCTGAATTTGGTAATGAACTACCTCACCGTGATTCTCCTTCGAAGTTTTAATACGGAGAAGGAGTTCCGTCGCACGCTGTCGCTGAAGCTCTAGCGCAAGCGACAAGCAGATGGGGTACCATAAATGTATAATGTTTTTCAATTCGCCCCAGGGAGCGGGGAATAAGACCCTGTCAGATCCCGATTGCTTTGCATCGGGATCAGTTCGACTACATAATTTCAATTCACTACCGTTCCTGAAATTACAGTCTCACTGATTTAACTGTTATTTGGTTTTTGAAATTTATGGTTTGATTTTCATGAATAAAATCTACCCGATATGTTCTCTTCTGAATTTCTGCCAATAGTCTTTAATGGTAGTTTTAACCTCCCTGTGCAGTATCAGAATACCAAATAAATTCGGGCAATGGTAATGGCGGAAAAAGACCAGATAACCGTTGTATCGGTAAAGGAAGCAACAAAAAATCCGGCAACATAAACTATCCGGTAAATTGTCAGGTATTTTGTGCTCCATAAATAAGTTACTGCCCTGTCACCGTAATAGGACCATGAAATAGCTGTTGAAAATGCGAACAGCAATAACCCGATCGATACAATGTATTTCCCGAAGTCGCCTAATATTCCGCGGCTGAATGCCAGCGCCGTAAGGGGTGAGCTGTGGATAAGCGACTCGCCGGTAAGGTGAACATTGGATGCATATATATCCAGGTCTCCGTCTTCACACAAAATACTTCCGGAAAATAAATTGTCCTCTTCATTGAATACCAGGACATTTTCGGCAACGGAACGTGAATGAAGAATGGTAACTTCATTTGTAATTCTGCCGTTATCCACATTTAACTCTCCGGTATATTTTTTTATACCACTATTGCTTTTCTCCTTAAGAAAACGAATCAGCTGATCTTTATCCCCCCGGTCCGATTCGTCAAAAACACCTTCCAGAACATAAGTATCTGCCGGTTGAAACTGATTTTCATGTTTCTCCTTCCATACTCCCGAAGTAAGGATGGTTAACCCGGTTATTGTACAAATAATAATGGTATCGATGAATGGCCCGAGTATAGCCACCATTCCCTCCGAAACAGGTTCATTGGCACGTGCCGTAGCATGTGCTATCGGGGCAGATCCCTGGCCTGCTTCATTTGAAAAAAGTCCCCGCCCCACTCCTTTTTCCATGGCAAATTTAATACTGGCCCCCAGAAAACCTCCTGCTGCCGCAGTTCCGGTAAAGACATCCGTAAATATGGAAGCCAGAGAAGGTAAGATATTCTGATAATTCGTGATTAGTACCGCTATGTCACCGAGAAAATACAAAACTGCCATGGAGGGGACCAGTCTGACCGTAACTTTTGCTATTCTCTTTATTCCTCCGACAATGACCAACCCCAATAATAACGCCAGTATTCCGCCCGTAATCATACGGTTCAGTCCGAATGTTGAGAACATAACATTTGAAATGCTGTTTATCTGAGGCAAATTCCCGGTCCCGAAAGAACAGAATATGGTTGATACGGCAAATATTCCGCCCATCCAGTAGCCTGTTTTTAACTTTTTTCCGTTGGGCAAACGGATATTAAGACGTGACTTCATAAAATACATAGGCCCTCCGGCTATTTTCCCGTCTTCATCAATTTCTCTGTATTTGTGTGAAAGCAGTACCTCGACAAATTTGGTAGTCATGCCCAGGAATGCTGTCACCAGCATCCAGAAGAGTGCTGCGGGCCCTCCCAGAAATATGGCGAGAGCCACTCCTGCTATATTCCCGGTTCCAATGGTGCCCGAAAGTGCCGTTGATAAAGCCTGGAAATGTGTGGTATCTCCTTTTGCTCCTGTTCTGTCGTACTTTCCTCTTACTACGCGAACCGCGTGCCTGAAATACCTTATCTGCGGAAAACCAAGGTATAGCGTAAAAACAATACCGGTACCAAGCAATAACATCACAAACCAGAGAGACCCGCCGATGTGGCTGTCAATTTTCAGGAGAAAGTCATTAATTTCCTGCATCATGAGAAATAGAATTTGGATTCGTGACAAATATAGCAAAAGCTGTATTGATAATTAATCTGAAATCCTGCCATCAGGCAATCCCTCCGGACATCCCTGTTATCATATGCAGGAAATCAATTTTTTATGTATACTTGTACAGTATATTTTGATGCCTATGTTCCGGACAATCCTATTCCTGACCGTTACGATTCTTATTGTGCCCTTTGTGGCTGTTTACAGTGATATCTCCCTGTCCGGAAACCAATGGAATGCTTTGGATACTTCAATCTGTATGATGCTGATCATTGCCCTGGCCTGCTTCCTTGTCAGTGAACTGAGCAAAAATTACAGTCAGGTAGACAAGCTCTGGAGCCTTACCCCTATTCTGTATGTATGGTATTTTGCCATTCAGGGCGGATTAAGTGCCCGTTTGCTTTTAATGTCTGTTCTTGTGACTTTCTGGGGGATCAGATTAACCTATAATTTTAGCAGGCGCGGAGGATACAATATCATTCCCTGGAAAGGGGAAGAAGATTACAGGTGGTCTGTCCTGAGGGAAATTCCCCTGTTAAAAGGGCGGTTCCGCTGGGGAATTTTCAACCTGTTGTTTATATCCCTGTATCAGAATATCCTTCTGTTGCTGATCAGTTTGCCGGCGCTTTTTGCTATCGAAGAAACACCGTCCTCACTTAAATGGACTGATATTTTAGCCTCTTTTCTGATTGGCGGATTCATCATTTTTGAGACAATAGCCGACCAGCAACAGTATAACTTTCAGAAAGAAAAGTACAGACGGATCGCTGCAAAAGAGGCCCTGACAGGGATCTATGCCGACGGGTTTCTGTCCAAAGGGCTGTGGAAATACATGCGGCACCCGAATTATACTGCCGAACAGGCGATCTGGATCAGCTTTTATTTGTTCAGCGTTGCATCGACAGGTCAATGGCTTAACTGGTCAATTGCCGGGGCTGTACTTTTGGTCCTGTTGTTTTTCGGAAGTTCTTCGTTCAGCGAAAAGATCTCATCCGGTAAGTATCCCGAATATCAATATTATCAGAAACGTACCGGCAGATTCCTGCCTCGTTTGTTCAGATAAAAAGGACCTTTTCCTCATAAAATCTTGAATCTGAGAAGTGACTATTCTGATACAAATATCTTCTTCCATTTGTTTATTATCTGATTTATATCCACTCTTACGTTTTGAACAATGCAACAATATTTTTATAAGTGACCGTCTGGGAAAAATTGCGTGGTAATTCTAGTAAGCCCTTTCGGGCGGGTGAGTATTGTGGAGGAATTTTGTCTGAGCGACAACGTAGGAGGAGTGAGTTTAATTCCGCAGGGAGAAAGGCTTACGATAGAATTC
>JASFVU010000306.1:0-4542 GCA_050049665.1 Bacteroidales bacterium
AGCAGATACCTGGTAAGTATTCCTTTGCCCGGACCCACTTCCAGCAACGAATGGTACTTCTCCTTCTGCAGGCTGTTCACAATCCTCAAAGCCATGTTGGTATCGGTTAAAAAATGCTGCCCAAGGCCTTTTTTTGCTCTTATTCCCGACATAATAAATGCAATCAATGCATAAATGTAGGCAAAGCAGAAATAAGAAAAGTGAAGAACGACTATTTAATTTACAAACGAAAGCATACATAAAACAGCAGTGAGATAATAAAAGAAAAAACCACAGGCTTTTATAACAAAAGCCTGTGGTCTGAATACATTCTGTTACTATCCTAACCAATTGTAAAAACTATTGATCCCAGCTTCCTGATGCTGCCATCAGGGACTTTGACCTTTATTTCTTCAATCATCAGTTTCTGGTTTTTTAACAGTGAACGGATCAGATCTTCCTGTGACCGGGAAAATGTTTCCGACCGGGATATTTCTTCCCTTACCCGATAAGTTCCGGGAACTGTGGCACTCATCACATAAGACACCACTTCAAACGAAAGGTCGAAATCGAAATTTTCCATTTCGACATAAACCCTTCCGGCTTTTAAAAGCTCTTCTTTCGAGATCGTACCACCATTCTTCCCGCCAACCTTTGCCACCGGATTCGGAACCGTTTTTACTCTGAACACAGATGATTTTATCTGCCTTCCATTCGCAAATACCTCAATTTTAAGTGTTCCCGGCCGGTAGGGACGAATAATATACTTTCCTTCTCTGCCTTCGATCCGGCCATTATCCACTTCAATTTCTATTTCCGAAGGATCGTATCCCGAAACTGCTATTTCTACCGGATTATCCAATCCGAGATACATCACATTCATCTTTACCGGCGCTATAGCCGTTACCGTTGAACGATCCCTGTTTAACTTTCCGTTTACACATGCTACTCCAAACAAAAGAATGGCTGCAACAGGAACCAGGACCAGAATCTTAAGACCGGCCCCGGGATCAAATTTTGGTTTTGTCATCATAATTAGTCGTTTTTTAATTAAAGAACTGTGAAATCCCGAAGAGAAGGCAATCAACCGCTCTTCGGCTACCTGATTAACCAAAAGGGCTTTGTAAGCAGGTTCGCTGATACCCATAAGCAAAACTCCTTCGTCAGCCAGGTATTCATGCAGTTGCTGCAGCGTTTTCCGCATCATCCATAATACCGGGTTAAACCACATCACGGCCGTTAATAGTTCTGCCAGTATATTATCTGTGGAATGAAACTGTGAAACATGAATGCTTTCGTGTGCAATTATATTTTTGATCTCTTCACTTGTCTTTCCATCGGAATTAACAAAAATCCAACGAAAAAAAGAGAACGAATTATTTACCGATGAGGTCTGATGAATTATAGATGTACCGTGTTTTATCCTGTCGGCACGGTACCAAATCAGGATAATTTTGATCAAACCCAGTAAGAGCCTTAAACACAGGATACCTGAAACAATAAAGTACAGTGAAACAAATGTTCTTCTGACATTCCGGTTCTTATACCATGATACCTTCGGTTCATAGGATCCGGAAATCAGGTTAACCCTATCTCCTGTTTCAGTTCCGGATACCATGACAGGTTCTGAGTTAACGTCTTCTGCCGCTTTATCCGGTCTTTCCGGCAGCACAATCTGAAAAGGAGTGAAAGGCAGTAACAGAGAAATCAATATGGCTGTAAGTATATAAAACCGGATGACCCTGAAGGCAATCCACGATACAGGTATTATCCTGATAACAAAATAAAACACGGTCAGACAAATGGCAGACAAAAATATATAGTAAAAATAGGTCTCCATCGATCACTTTTTTTGATTTTCAATTTCCTTTTCAATTAACTGTTTAAGTTCTTCCAGTTCTGCAATACTGGTGTTCTTTTGCCTTACGAAAAAAGACACTGCCTGTCTGACTGATCCGTTGAAAAAACTTTTCAAGGAATCTTTCAGGACAAACCGGGCATATTCCTTTTTACTTACTGTAGGGAAATAAACATACGTTTTCCCATAAGATCTATGCGATGCATAACTTTTTTTTTCCAGCACTTTGATCACCGTAGAAACTGTGTTATAGGCCGGCCTGGGATGCGGAAGTCTTTCAATAACATCATTGACAACACCTTCCTCTATTTCCCACAGTACTTTCAGAATTTCTTCCTGTGCTTTTGTTAGTTCCTGCATAATAATTTCGTTTGAACAAACTTACAACTATATTAGTTAAATTTCAACTATAATTATAGTTTATTTTTAATAACGATAGTTGAAATAAAATATTGTCCCCGGTACTTTTTCTCCGCAGGAATGAAAAAGTATCTTTATATTTATGGGATCAATAGCAGCTTTAATTCAAAATCTTGACCTATGAACGTTCGTACTGTTATCCGACTTTGTTATTTTATTTTTCCGGCATTTATCCTGACCATTTCCTGCCGAAACCCTTCCGGACATGAAGTCCCTGCCGGTCATGCGGCTTTTGAATGGTTTGAATACCAAGGGTATGATCCTGTATATGAAAGCCTTGAACCGGGACCAAATGAATACCTCAACCCGATCCTTGCCGGTTTCTATCCCGATCCGAGCATAGTCGGGGTGGAAAACGATTATTACCTGGTAACGTCAAGTTTCTCCTATTTTCCCGGCATACCTGTCTTTCACAGCAAAGACCTGGTAAACTGGACGCAGTTGGGACATGTCCTTGACCGTCCTTCTCAGCTCAATCTTGACGGGCTTGGTATATCACGCGGTGTATTTGCTCCGGATATCAGTTATAACGATAATCTGTTTTACCTTGTCGGAACGATTGTAGACGGAATCGGAAATTTTGTGGTCACGGCAAGTGATCCTGCGGGCCCCTGGTCCGATCCTGTTCCGTTGCCCTTCGAAGGCATCGATCCTTCCCTGTTTTTTGATGAAGATGGTAAAGCTTACATCATAAATAACGGTGCACCTGAAGGAGAACCGTTGTATGAAGGACACAGGGCTATATGGATCCAGGAATTTAATACAGACAGTTTAAAGCTTGCCGGACCCAGAAAGGTCATTGTCAACGGAGGAGTTGATATCAGGGAAAAGCCTATCTGGATTGAGGGGCCTCATATATTCAGGGCCAACGGATATTATTACCTGATCGCTGCCGAAGGAGGTACGAGTACCTACCATTCCGAAGTTGTTTTCAGGAGCGAAACTGTCCGGGGGCCTTATCTTCCATGGGTGAAAAATCCCATTTTAACCCAGCGACATCTTGACCCTGACCGCCCAAACCCTGTCACCTGTGCGGGTCATGCCGATATTGTAAAAACCCGGAACGATGAATGGTGGGCAGTATTTCTTGCCTGCACACCTTATGAAAATAATTACTATAATACAGGCAGACAGACTTTTTTACTGCCTGTATCCTGGATAAACTGGTGGCCTTCAATTCTTACGGATGATGATATAATCCCTTATTCTCATGAAAAACCGGTCCTTGAGGAACAGCCCGGGGCAGATTTCCCTTTCCATGGCAACTTCATTATCCGTGATGAATTCAGGGACGCCTCGCTCGCCCCGATCTATAATCTGATCAGAACACCGCAGGAAAAATGGTATCATGTTAACAAAGGGAAATTGATGATCAGAGCAAGAAATGAAGCTATCGATGACAAAGGACAACCTTCGTTTATCGGTCGTCGTCAGCAACACCACTTCTGCTCCGTATCAACATTGCTTCAATACCATCCTCAAAACAACGGAGATAAAGCCGGGATGATCGCTTTTCAAAATGAGGAACACTATTACTTCATCGGAATTACGCAAAAACAGGAAAGCCTGTATGTGGTACTCGAAAAAGGAAGTCCCGGGGAACCGGAAGAAATGTCAGGATATCCGATCCAGCTTGACGACAACGATGACCTGTTCCTGAAAATTGAAGCGAGGGGTAAATATTATGACTTTTACTACGCCTTTTTACCTGATGACTGGATCTTATTGAAAGAAGATGCCGACGGAACATTTTTAAGTACGGATGTGGCAGGCGGATTTGTCGGTACTTATTTCGGCATGTACGCATATGCTGCACCGGATTATTAGTCGGTTCAAACTGTCCCTTCCCTTACGGATATTATTGATAATCAAATCAATAACTATTTAACCGATGTAGAGAACATCATTGATTTGCCGGTGATTTTAAATTTGATCTTCACCCATTAAATAGTGACGAATATCATCTTTTTTTATTACTTGATCAATTGATATCAACCATGAAAACAGGTCAACGTAATATTGATTATGAACATCCAAATAAGCGCACAGATGGAAACTATTGTAAAAGAAGCGTCAAGTCATACTCCAATGGTTGAGTTTTACCCCGACGGTAAACTTAAGATGGAAGGAAGGTCTTATCCCGAGGATGCAAGTCAGTTTTTTGATCCGTTAATTTCATTTGTTTCCGAGCTGGAATCAAATTCTGTCATTCTGGATATGAATCTGGAATATTTCAACACGGCATCTTCGAAAAAAATAATGGATCTGTTCAGACATCTGGATGC
>JASFVU010000307.1:0-4541 GCA_050049665.1 Bacteroidales bacterium
ATTCCTGTTGGATGATTGATAGGCGGGCTGGACAAAAGAACGCCCCAATTCGATCATATAAGGGATATACTCCTGCTTGAATTTGTCGGAAAAATGGAACAACCTGCTGGTCGCCAGGTCAATCTTACCGTTTTCATCAGGTTGAATGTCCTTGGAGATTATGAACCTGTAGCCACCGAGGATCTCTCCCAGTTGGGGGTCCCAGACAATTAGCTGCTTATAGGGTATTTCGGCAATGTCGTATTTGTCTATATCAGCTTCCTTTCCTGTTCCCCCGCCAGCCAGACGAAATGTGATCTCTCTCAGCCTTCCTATTTCACGCATGGCGTTGGGTGAATCATGATGCGTGATAACATACAATTCATTATTGCTGTTATTGGTCGACCGAAGAAATTTTTCTTTCGTTAGTTCTTTTTCTATTAACTCTCTGTCTACCGGAGGGATTACCTCTTTCATATTGATCTGACTATTAAAGGGAACAAATTTATTAAAATAATTTTGAATACGCTGCAGAAGCGGTTAAAGAGGAACATCATAAACACCGTCGAGGGCATATACTTTTTCTTTTACCCATTTGGCCCATTCAAGCGGTTTACGCGTTTTGTCAAACGTTTTCCAGGATATCGGACGGCCGAATTTCACCACCAGTTCCTTGTTGCGGTGCCGGAACGTTTCATCAGCCAGGTAAAGCATCTCTATATTGGCTTTTATGCCAAGGAATTTCCGCAGGTTGGCAAGGCGGTAGAAAAAGTTGGTATTCCGGCCGCTGAAATGGACCGGAACAATATCCCTTTTGTATTGAATGGCTTTCATGATAAAGTTTTTTTGCCAGCGAAGATCAACGATCCGGCCTTTGATCTTCCGTGATACGAGTCCGGCAGGGAAAGTGAGTATCTGATTCTCCGATCGGAATGTCTCATCAATCTCCCTTGCGGCTTTCGCTCCCTGTTTACCGTGCTTATTAATAGGAATGAACAGATCTTTTATGTTAGCCAGGTTCATGAGGATATCATTTACCAGGAACCTGAATTTCGTATAATGTTCGCTGATTATTTTCATTAGTACGATCCCGTCAAACCCTCCGAGAGAATGATTGGCAGCGAATATATACCTGCCCTGCTCCGGAATATTTTCTTTTCCTTCAACGCGTATTTTTACATTGAAGTCGTCGATGACCGCTTCAAGAAATTCCACGTTGTATTTATCCCCGTATTTTTCGAGAAACCGGTTGATGTCTTTCTGATGGACAATACGCTCGAGATACCGGTATACAAAGCCAGGAATGAAACGTGCCAGCCCGGGGTTTTTCTTGTAAAATACGCCCCTGACATCTACTTCTTGTATTCTTTCCGAATGTTTCATGTTACTGAAAAAGTCATGTGTATTCAACGATCGAACAGATCCAAAAATATTAAAAAAACCCTATTCGGCTACCTGTTACTGGCATTAATTTGCCCCAAGCTTTTATGCATTTTTTTGCGAACAGTGCAATTAAAATTATTAACAAAGTGGGAAAAAGTGGGGTATAATGGTTGAAAGTGGGTAAATTTTACTTATTTTTACAACTATTGACACGATTGTGTATGATAAATTTTATCGGAGACTATACCTGCCGGCTCGATGCAAAGGGCCGGGTGATACTGCCGGCGGCTTTTAAAAAGCAGATGAAAGGGGCGGATCAGGAGAGGTTTGTTATTAAGAAAGATATTTTCGAAAGCTGTTTGCTGTTGTATCCTATCGAAGAATGGGAACGGCAAAGCAAAATTATACGGAAAAAGCTGAATCCCTACAAAAGGGAGCACAACATGTTTCAGAGGCGGTTCTTTAAAGGCATGGCTGAGGTAGTACTGGATGCAAGTAACAGGATACTGATCCCGAAGCGTTTGCTGGATGAAATATCAGCGGACAAGGAGATTGTATTGACGGGACAGTTTGGCAAGATTGAGATCTGGGCGAAGGATCGCTATGAAAAAATTGAGGTTGGGGATGAAGAGTTTGCCAATATGGCTGAAAATATAATGGAAGGTTTGGTTGATGAAACAGATGAATGATGATGTATCACCAACCTGTATTATTAGACGAATGTATTGCAGGTTTGAAAATTAAACCTGGAGGGATTTATGTCGATGCTACTTTTGGAGGAGGCGGTCATTCAAAGGGGATTCTGGAGCATCTGGAAGGCGGAAGGCTGATAGCTTTCGATCAGGATGAAGAGGCTATGGCTAATATACCGGATGATCAGCGTATTCTTTACGTAAAACACAATTTTCGCTTTCTTAAGAATTTCCTTAAATATTATGAAATAAAGAAGATCGATGGCCTGATCGCCGATTTGGGTGTTTCCTCGCATCATTTCGACTCCCCTCAGAGAGGATTTTCATTCCGTTTTAACACTGACCTTGATATGCGAATGAATACCAGATCAGGTTTAACAGCCAGTGATATCGTAAATACCTATTCTGAGGAGGAGTTGGGGCGTATATTTTTTGAGTACGGTGAACTTAAAAAAGCCAGGTTGCTGGCTAAAAGCCTTGTGGAAGCAAGGGCCACAGTTCCGGTCACTTCCGTCAGGGATCTGGTAAAGACCATTGAGAAGTTCCTTCCCAGGCACAGAGAGAATCATTTTCTGGCTCAGTTGTTTCAGGCACTTCGGGTCGAGGTGAATCATGAGATAGATAACCTGAAGGACCTCCTGATACAATCCGTCGAATTTTTAGATGTCGGCGCGAGGATGGTGATGATCAGTTACCATTCGTTGGAAGACAGGCTGATAAAAAACTTCTTCAGGAACGGGAATTTTGAATCTTCAGAAGAAATAAAGGATCTGTACGGGAATGTAAAAAGGCCTTTAAAACCGGTTAATAAAAGGGTTATAGTACCCGGTGAACAGGAAATAGAAAAAAACAGCAGAGCGCGGAGTGCAAAATTGAGAATAGCAGAAAAGGTGAATTGAATCTTATGGCAAAAAGAGACAAAATAGAATTTGTTGATACAAAAGTTGAACGGGAAGAGATCACGGGATTTTCTTTCAGAGGATTTATTGACGGGAGTCTGCTGACATTAAGTGCAGTGATGCGCCAGCTCCCTTTTATCCTTTTCCTGGTGTTGCTTGCTATAATTTATATCGCTAACCGCTATCATGCCGAAAAAGTGGTCAGACAAGTCACAACCCTTAAGAGACAGGTAAAGGATTTTCGTGCCGAGGAAATTACCACTGCATCCGAACTGATGAACCTCAGTAAGCCATCATCTGTGCAGGTTTTGCTGGACAAACGGGAACTGGATCTGAAGGAGCCTTCGGAACCACCATATAAGATTGTTGTCAAAAAGTAATAACAGACGGGATGTCAATTAAAACCGAAATATTATGGAGAGTAGCACTTGTATATCTTGTATTTGCGCTTTTTGCCGTTTTTATTGTCGGTAAGATCGTTTTTTTGCAGTTCATTGATGATAAACAGTGGAAAGAAAAAGCAGAGAACACACGAATTCAGAACTTTCACATTCCTCCGCATCGCGGGGATATCTATGCTGCTGATATGAGGTTACTGGCAAGTTCCGTTCCGTACTATGAGATCAGAATGGACCTTAGGACCCCTGCATTATCAGAAAGGGATTTCAATAAACACATCGATTCCCTTGCCATATGCCTTGCTGACCTGTTCAAAGATAAAAGTGCCGCCGAATACGAAAAGAACCTCAGAAATGCAAGGAGAAAAGGGAACAGGTATTATCTGGTCAAATCAAAGGTCAATTATTTGCAGCTCAAAGAACTTCAGACATTCCCGATCTTTCGCCGTGGCCGCTATAAAGGAGGGCTGATAGTCAACCAGGAAAGTATCAGGCAGAAACCCCACCGTAATCTGGCGGCAAGAACAATAGGGTATACCACAAAAAGTAAGGCAGGTAACAAAGTCGGGATTGAAGGGGCATTCGAGGAATACCTGGGAGGGATCGAAGGTGTGAAACGCATGCAAAAGCTTTCCGGCAATGTGTGGATGCCTATCAATGAGGCAGGGGAAATTGAGCCGAAAGACGGCAGCAGTGTGGTAACCACCATCGATGTCGATTTGCAGGATGTAGCTGAAAATGCCTTACTGAAGCAACTGATAAAGCACAAAGCACACTCCGGAACGGCTGTACTGATGGAAGTGAAGACCGGTGAGATCAAAGCCATTGTAAACCTTACAGATACGTTCGGAGCTTACCGGGAATATTACAACTATGCTGTCGGTCAGAGTACCGAACCCGGATCAACCTTTAAACTGCCGGCTTTGCTGGCAGCGATCGAGGATGGGCGCGTCAACCTGGATGATACGGTAAATACAGGGAACGGGATCTTCGATTATTATGATCTTACGATACGGGACGACAATTATCTTTCGGGAGGCCATGGTGTGCTCACCGTTAGGGAAGTGTTTGAATTTTCCTCCAATGTGGGTATGGCAAAGATCATTACGAATTCCTACCGAAGCCAGCCCCACAGATTTGTCGACAGGCTGTACGGGATGGGTCTGAATCAGCCATTGCACATTGAAATA
>JASFVU010000308.1:0-4538 GCA_050049665.1 Bacteroidales bacterium
TGATGGATTCATCGCCGGCAAAGACGGCAATACCGACTGGTTGTATACCGATGGTGATTTCGGCTACAGAGAATTTTACAATTCCATTGACACGACCATCATGGGGTATAATACTTACTTCTATATCAGGCAGTTTGATGAATTCCCCTATCCTGACAAAAAGAATTATGTGTTTTCACGCAGCAACCGTGAGCCCGACAGCAATCCCGTGGAGATCGTTTTCAGCGATGTAGTCGAGTTTGTGCGCAACCTGAGGGATCAGCCGGGAAAAAACATATGGCTGGTCGGGGGAAGCCAGATCAATTCCCTTTTGCTAGATGCCGGGCTGATCGACCGGATGATCGTTTCCATACACCCCGTGGCCCTTGCCCAGGGCATAAAATTGTTCAAAGAAGATGACCTGGAAAACCTGCGTTTCAAGCTTGTTAAACATCAGGTATTTGAGAGGGGCCTTGTGCAGTTAACGTATGATAATGTTTAATAAACCCTGGCCTCATCCTTATGCAGGCAGGTTATGACTTTCAGCATACCATCCATGCTTTATTCGTACTATCTGTTTTCTATACCAGGTACCTGAAAAACAGGTGATCGAGGTTCAGCACAATGATGACGGCCAGTACATAATAATTGATCTTCATAAAATAGCCGAAAGGACTGAAATCACTTTTTTGCCTTACCAGCGGGATAAAAAAGACAACAACCAGCCATAGGGAAAACAAAAGCAGGCAAATGCCTGTTACGGCCGATCGCACCACATGGAAGTAATACATCAGCAAAGCGGCAAGCGAAGTCGTAACGATCCACAAAAAGATCATCAGCCGCATCAGAAAAGAATTGTAATAGCTTGTTAACGCCGGGAGTCCCGCCTGTTCGTACTGCGGCCCGTATTTTAACACCAGCAGATAAAAATGGGGTACCTGCCAGGAAAAGAAAAACAAAGCCATGGACCAGGCCCTGACATCCGTCAGGCTGACTTCCGCTGCGGCCCAGCCTGCCAGCGGCGGAATGGCGCCGATAACCGACCCGGGGATCACGGCATGGGCCGTAACCCGCTTCAGATTGGTATATACCAGGTTATACCATATCATGGCTGCCCAGCCCAGAATAAGCGCTGTTCCGTTCACGTACAGCAGCAGGATCAGCGATCCTGCCAGCCATTCCGCACCGGCCAGGATCAAGGCGTTAGACGGTTTTACATCTCCGCCCGGTATCGGACGGTTTTTAGTCCTGGACATGGCAGCGTCGGTACGCGATTCCTGGATATGATTGATGACAGAAGAACTGCAGGCAAGCAAAAAGATGCCCAGGGTAACGGCGATCATACACTTATCGAAACTGCCGTTTGCAAGCACATAGCCGGTAATGGTAGTAAAAGAGACGGCCACGGTAATTTTTACTTTGCTGAGGGTAAGGATTATCCTGAGTATGTCAGCTCTTTTTTCAGGCATCCGTTTTTCTTTGTTTTTTCGAAACCATGATAACAAATAAGATCACCACGACAAGGATCATGAGAACTCCGAATGAGACAATGAGAACAGTGACATTCCGGTTCTTTTCCGGCCGGTAATTATAGCAATATTTCAGGTTCTTAAGCCTGGTGGGCATGGTTTCTTCGTTTGCGGCCTTTTCGACCGACATATCAAAATGCATATAATTAAAATACGTTCCGTAGAAATACTGCGATATCTTTCCCCGGGGTGTGATCAGTATGGTCGATGTGGCATGGACGAAATCATCCCCTGCCCTTCTGAATTCCCAGCCAACCGCCTGTGTAAGTTTTTGTACAGTGACACTGCCGGCTGTGAAAAAACGCCAGAAATACCTGTTTACGGGTTTGTCAATCAGCTCATAATACTGTTCTTTCGTGTCGCGGGCGAGGGACGTTCCTTCCTGATGATCAATGCTGATGGTGATGACCTGGTAATCCCGTCCCGGTTCTGCTTCCGAGAAATTGACCAGTTCGGCAATGCCCTCCAGGAGTTTCGGACACAAAGCCGGACAATGATAGTATACAAATGAAAGCAAAGTCGGTTTGTCGATAAGCTGGCTAAGCTCTGTCTGAACAGAATCTTCATTAAACACGAACACATCCCCCGGGAGGTATTCTCCTGTTCTTTCATCCAGGCCAAAAGGCTGTTCCCGGCCAATAAGCGAAGTAAAAATCAGACTTATTAAAAGAAGCGTCTTTATTCTGATCATGCCGTCATACATTAATTTCAACCCGACGCCTTTTTATTCAGCCTGTACTGGTTTACAGCAGCCAATGCGGAAAGAACCAGGACAACCGCCACCGAATAATAGACCAGCGGGGGAACAGGCAGCGGATCGCCCTGAGCATAGGAATGCAATCCGGAGAGGTAGTAATTCACTCCGAAATAGGTCATGATCACCGATCCGAAACCGACCAGGGAAACAACGTTAAACAGCACCCTGCCTTTCAGTCCGGGAACCAGTCTGAGGTGAAGGATAATGGCATACACAATGACGGTGACCAGCGCCCATGTTTCTTTAGGGTCCCATGCCCAATAGCGCCCCCATGATTCATTGGCCCACACGCCTCCCAGAAATGTCCCGATGGTCAGCAGGTACAGGCCGGCGATCAGTGTCATTTCAATGATGTTCGTCAGCTTGTTGATATAAGGTTCGAGCCTGTCTCTTCCCCTGTCCGTCTCAAAGAACAGCAACAGCAGGTTCACAAGTGCCACAAGGGCACCCAGACCCAGGAATCCGTAACTGGCAGTGATCACTGCCACATGAATGATCAGCCAGTACGACTTAAGAACAGGCACCAGGTTGGTCACTTGCGGATCCATCCAGCTCAGGTGAGCCGTTTGCAGGATCAAAGCCGAAAGTATGGCTGTTGCACTGATGGTAATAGCAGATTTCCGTGAGAACAAAAGTCCGGCAAGGACCGTTGCCCAGGCAATAAAAACAAGCGCTTCATAGCCGTTGCTCCATGGCGCATGACCGGCCACATACCAGCGCAGGGCCAGTCCGAACGTATGAAGAAGAAAAACAATTGCTATCAGTACAATGGCCGGAACACTGATGTATCTCAGCCGGAAACGTGGCAGGAAAATATGCGCAAACTGGAATACCAGAAGCAGCAGGCCGGCAAGGAGGTATACCCGTGTTATCCTGCTGAAAATATTTGCCTCATTGTAAAATTCTTCTGCTTTAAGCCTGTTTCCGGAAGGGATAACAGGTTCTCCGTAATTATCCTGGAAGATCTTTATGGCCTTTACCACATCCGAAGAATTTTTCCAGTCGCCCGTATTGACTGCATTTCTCACCTCTTCGGTATAATATGTCAGTATCTGCCTGACAAAGACCGAATCCTGCCCGTGAAAGACATCCTGTGCCGAGGCATATGAATGCCAGGTATGGGTAGTATCTGCCGGATCGGGGAATATTCTGAGCAGAGCGCCATGGTAGATCAGGTAACAAATATTGACACGTTCGTCGATCCTGATGATCTCATTGTCAAACTTATTCCGGTAAGCAGGCTTTTTGCGATAGGCTTCTTCCACATAGGGCCGTATCAGATAACCGCCTCCGTTCGCAGAAGGAAAGAAATCCACGAAAGAAGCGTATCTGGAACCGATGCCTATGAACTTTTGAATTTCAGGATGGCCTGCCCGGATCATCGGGATCTTCTGCCAGTATTCGGGGTATACCATCATTCCCAGAAATACCTGATCTGCTGATTGTCCCATCAGGCGTTCCTTTCTCGCGACTTTTCGCAGCACCTCGGAAGCAAGGGTATTCAAAGGCTCTATCCTTCCGCCGTTGTCCTGAACAAGGATCCTTCCAAACTCCTCTGCATGCATTACAGAAATTTCGGGAGGTACTTCCGCTGTTTCCTGGGCAATTCCCCTGACAGGCAAAAAAAGAAAAAACGGTATAAACAATCCTGCCATTTTAGCGCCTGCATTTCCGTTTGAAACAAGCTTTCTGAACCGGCTGTTCTTACTGAGCAGGCTAAGCAGCATGCCCAATGCCATGAGCAGGTAACCGGTATACGTGAGGGTGGTACCGGCACTGTCGCGGTTAAGCGACAGTACCGTTCCCTTTTCATCCGTATCATAGGAGGACTGGTAAAACCTGTACCCTCTGTGTTTCAGTATATAGTTCATATAAATTCTTTCTTCCCGGTTCACATCTTTTTCACTGTCGATGAGCTGTACATTGCTTTCGAACCAGGAAGGACTTTCGGAACCGGGATACCGTTTGATGATAAAATCGTTGAGTGCCAGCCTGAAAGGCAACTTCTTACGAACAGCGCCGTAGCGGACGCCGATATCCATGTCCCCGAAGGTCTCAAAACGGAATTTTCCTTCTTTTTCCTTTCGTCCCCATACATAAAAGAATTCTTTCTTCCCGCCGGTCCCGACCTCCACCTTCAGGGCAGAAGGTAAAGCCGCATCAGGGGCTGATGAAGGCCTGGCAACCATTTGTGCGGAAGGCAGGAAATTATTCAGCACAAAAGGCATTCCTTTAAAATAATGAAGGTGAAAAGGAATAAAAGGATGTTGCTT
>JASFVU010000011.1:0-14394 GCA_050049665.1 Bacteroidales bacterium
TTTCCCAGGACTGTAATAAAGCCATGGCAAAAACCAACGACAAGCCGCTGGCTGAAAAGCTGGCCGATTTTGCCTGGAACGGAAATATGGACGCGATCCGGAAACTGGTCGATGAGAACAATGATCTCGTGAATGTACGGCTGCAAAATGAAGAGACGATGCTAACCATTGCCGCCTGGAACGGAAATTACGATCTTGCAGAATACCTGGTAAGCAAAAAAGCAAATGTCAATGCCCGGAACGACTGGCAGAACACGCCCCTGCACAATGCAGCACAAAAAGGATACAATGATATCATTGCCCTTCTTCTTGACAATGGCGCCAATGTCAATGCCCGGGGCACAAATGGTAATACATCCCTCTTTTTTGCAGTGGTGAACAAACACCCGGAAAGCGTCAAAATATTGCAAAAAGCAGGAGGTAATATTCATGCCAAAAACGATTACGGACAAACTCCTCTGGCCCGGGCATCATGGAACGGAAATACAGAGATAATTGCTTTTCTGACAGAGCATGGTGCCGATGTGAATTGGGCCAACTCGGAAGGAAGCACGATCATGCATAACCTGGCAGGAGGCGGATACGCTGAAGCGATCAAACTGATCCAGGAGTATGGTGCCAACGCTAACAGTATTGATTCGGAAGGCAGACTTCCTCTTCACAATGCTGCGATCAACAGGCACCCGGATGTTGTCAGGCTGCTTCTTGGCAGCACAAAGAATATAAACCTGCAGGAAAACAGTCTGGGGAATACTCCTTTGCATATTGCCGCAATTAACGGAGATCTGAAGTCGGTAGAACAGTTAATTGACGCGGGAGCTAAACCGGACCTCAGGAATCACGTACAGAAAACCCCTCTTGAGTATGCCATACAATACGGATATACTGATGTTGCTGATTATTATGTGTCGAATTCCCTGGCTTCCGAAGAATCACTGCAGGCTGCAAAGGAATACCGGTCATCGGCCATTGTTACGCTGAACAACGGAGAAGCCAAGGTAATTTATTGCGGCCATTCCGGCTGGGCGGTACAAACTGAAAAGCATCTTTTGATCTTTGATTACTGGAACAGGAACAAAGGCGAAAAGCCAGGATTAGCTAACGGTTCCATATGCCCTGAAGAAATACAGGACCTGGATGTCATGGTCTTTGTTTCACATGACCATAGTGATCATTATGATACCTGCATTTACGAGTGGGCCGATAAAGTGAAAAAAATAAGCTATGTATACGGATTTAAACCCGAAGAAGCATGGATACATCAAGACAAAGGATATCACGGTCCCGAATATATTTATATTCAGGATAACCAGACAAAAGAAATCAATAACATCGCCATTACAACACTGAAATCGAACGATTCGGGTCAGGGATTTCTTGTTAGCGCAGATGGTATCACTATTTATCATCCGGGTGACCATGCATGGTTTTCTTCAGAAGACGAAACGGTATTTAAAAAAGAAGTGGATTTTATTGCCGGCAAGGGAATCCATGTCGATATTGCCTTTTTGCCGGTTACCGGATGTCCCTCCCGCTGGAAAAAAGAATTTATCGTAAAAGGATTCTTTTATTCCATTGATAAACTGGATCCTGTACAGGTATTTCCGATGCATGCCTTTCAGCGCGAGTATACGCTGAAAGAGTTCGCAGAGATGGCAGCAATCAAAAAGCTGGATAACCAGATCGTTTGTTCGGAAAACAGAGGTGATAGTTTCTCATATGCCAGAACTGTGGTAGCCGAAAAATAAATGTTAGGTTTCCTGTACCGCTACTGGCCGGAAGCGACCTGTATGCGGTACGGGATTTTTATTTCCAGTGATCACACACGCCAGAGATGAGAAGATGAGATGGTATCCATCCCCGATGAGCTGATTAATTGATGAGTCGATAAGGTGATCATCAGGAATTGCAAACTCTATAATTTAATCTAAAGGTTTATGTCCCCTTGGGGGGACTTGCAGGGGGGATTCAAGCACCAATTGGAAATGATGAATTGATGAAATGAAAATCCTGATAAGCTGATGATATGTTTCCAACCTAACCAGCCAACAGGCTTTTTACTGATTAACCGAATCGAATAACTGAATGAAATGAAGATTCAGAAAAGCGAATAGTTTGTTTCATTTAATTCAGTTCACCGATTGATCGATTCATCAGTTTCACGATTACACAAATACACGATTAAACATTTATCGGCCCAGCAATCAGGAACCAGCATCAAGGAACCTGAAAATATTTACTTCAGCATTGGATATTCGTCATTGAACATTCGACATTGAAGATCAGACCAGGCACCCGGCACGGCCCGCCTTCATAGGGTTACAGCAGACAAAGCCAGCAGCCAATGAGCTAAATGCTAATAACCCCGTCACTCTTCTCCATTAGGATTTCCGGGCTTCAGGACAGTCATCTTCAGCTTATCCATATCGTTCTTCAGACTGGCAACCGTTTTCAGCAGTTCATCCTGTGGAAGGGCCGGATCGGGCAGTTCGTTGCTAATGTAATGGATAAACTTCCATACTTCCTTTATTTCCGAGACAGGCACCGCATACGGTTCATACAGAGGGTTCAGGGAATACAAACGCAGTATACCTTCTTCTTTCAGAAGGTTTTCGGCAATCTTAAATACAATGCCGTCATCAAGCGTAAAAATAATGTATGCCTGTCCCGAAACAATGTTGCTCCAGTCCTGCACATATTCCCCAGTCACCCATGCACCTTCGGGGATAGGAAGCATGGAATCGCCGCTCAGCTGAAAGGTACGGTATTTCTTTTGCCGCGAAAGAAAAGGAAGCTGGAATTTGGGAAGCTGGCTGATAAATTCCGGATCGGCAAAGCCGGTGGCGTAGCCTGCCTTGGCCTTTTCGTTCACAAGCTCTATGTTCTCATTGTTGTCTGCATTGATCGTTGTTGCCAGTATGCGGAGCTTTCCTCCCCTGATAAACACATCTTCACCACGCTCCAGTTGTCTGAGCTGAAGCTCGGACAACTTTCCTATTTCAATATTGAGTAAAGTATCTATGGCAATGCTGTAGTATTTTGAAAAACTAAGCAGGGCGGAAATCGTGGGCTGGCTTACTTCGTTCTCATAACCACTCAGTGTGGGGCGCTTCATGCCAAGCTGCTCAGCCACTTCATCTTGTGTAAATCCCTTGCGTTTGCGCAGGAATTTGATGTTGCTGCTAAAATACGTTTTCATAATTCTGACTGGTAGTTTATTTTTTTGTGTTATCGAAAAACAATTTGCCGGTATTCAATTCTACTACAGAGTACACCATGTTAACTGATAATCTTATTTTTCGTTACCATGAGCACCCAAACTTCATATCTCCGTGTTGCAATATATATAATGATTATATAATAAGCAACGGTTTGTTGTTTTTTTAATCAACAATTTGTACATTATTGCCGGAAAATTGATTAGCATTTAAGCAAAACAGATGACCGGGGAAGGAAGCAGAAGAAATGTAGTGCACATTGACCTCGATACGTTTTTCGTATCGGTTGAACGACTGGTAAACAGTAAGCTGAACGGGAAGCCCGTCATTATAGGAGGGGGTTCCGACCGGGGTGTTGTAGCATGCTGCAGCTATGAGGCCCGAACCTACGGGGTGCATTCGGCCATGCCCATGAGAATGGCACGGCTGCTCTGTGCAGATGCTGTTGTTGTGCGTGGCGACATGGAATTATACAGCAAATATTCCCACCTGGTCACGGAGATCATCGCCGGGCAGGCCCCTCTTTATGAAAAGGCCTCGGTAGATGAATTTTACATCGATATTACGGGTATGGACCGCTTTTTCGGGTGCCTGAAATGGACAAAAGAACTAAGGCAATCGATCATAAAACATACCGGCCTCCCCCTCTCTTTCGGATTGTCAGTGAACAAAACCGTATCAAAGATCGCCACCGGCGAAGCCAAACCCAACGGCGAAAAGGAAGTGCCGGACAAGGTTGTAAAACCTTTTCTGTTCCCTTTGTCTATCAACAAAATACCCATGATCGGCGACAAAACCTACCACCTGCTCCGCTCAATGGGCATAGATACCATAGGAACGTTAAGCATGATCCCCCCTGAAATGATGGAGAAAGTACTGGGAAAGAATGGCATTGTGATATGGAAAAAAGCCAACGGCATCGACAATACTCCCGTACGTCCCCGTTCGGAACAAAAATCGATCAGTACCGAACGTACCTTCGAGCAGGATACCATCGACGTATCAAACATGAAAGACCTGCTGGCAGGCATGGTGGAAAAACTTGCTTTTGAAATGCGGCAAAAACAACGTCTTACCTCCTGTGTGACAGTAAAGATCAGGTATTCGAATTTTGATACCCACACCCTGCAGAAACGTATCCCTTATACGGCATTTGACCATCAGCTGATACCGGTAACAAAAGAATTGTTTGAACGGCTCTACCGGCGGCGCATGCTGATACGCCTGATCGGCGTGCGTTTCAGTCACCTGGTACAGGGCGTACAGCAACTGAATATGTTTGAAGATACACCCGGATCAGTAAATCTCTATAAGTCAATAGATAAACTGCGGAACCGTTATGGCAAAAACTCAGTACAGCGGGCGGCAGGGATGTTATAAAAGGCAGTGAAGTTACCGGGGTGACAGTGAAGCCGGGTTGCCGCATGCCATTACCGGAGCCGGAAACACTCAGTGTACAGGTCAACGGTAAAGATTCATTCCGGGCGGCCTGTCTGCGACGCAAACCACTTTTCTACAAAAAAAACACGGTTTCATATCCATCCCTTTCTCCGGCTCCCCGGTAAAAACGGACAAAAAGCCCGTCAGACCGTTTCAAATAACGTTGTATTTTAGGGTTAAAAAACTGATTATCTGATGCTTAAAAAAGTAAATAATCTGTTAATAAGTAATAACGGCACAATGCAAATTTCATAGAAGTAACAACTATATTGCGTTATCAATGATTTGAGGCTATTGATCAAATAGGGATAACCGGTTTGGAACATTATTTGTATAATAGCAATAAAAGAGACTATGTCGGTATTTACTTACCGAAAAATGCGCGTTTTTACATGAAAAATGGTTATACCTGACACTAACATGAATAGTTAAGTGTACGTAATATTACAAAGAAATGATAAAATTCGGGAAAATGATTAGTCGTGCCGAAATAGAATACCTGAAGAAAATAAATGGTGTACGGAAAAAGATGGGGCTTGAGATTGATATTGATCAATGCAACCAGCACACATTTCTTTTGGCCATCTCAAATGCAAAAAAGAAGAATAAAAAAATCACTAAATAATTTTTTTCGTATAACAACATTGATCGCATTTTTTCAGTGCAATTATATGCACTCGGTTAATTACACATAAATTTCAACTCCAAACCTCCGGAAGTTTTTCCGGAGGTTTCGTTTTTTAATAAAGATCCTTGTTCAGTCATTTTACGACCCGTACTTTTCCATATTGGATCAGGCTTTTAATCTCCATATATTCCCGATCCAAATTTATAATGTCTATCTTTACCGGATACTAACCAAATATCTAATAAATGGCTAATAATCAATTTGATAATCTAAATTTATCTCCAAACGCGAGGAAAATCCTTAAGAACTGGAGACCGATCCTTATCGGTCTTCTCGTTCTCATTCTGGCTTTGAGCGGCTTCTTTCAGATTGACCCGGAAGAGGTTGGCATCATCACGCGTTTTGGAAAGTATACGAGAAAAGCGGACCCCGGTCTGAATTTTAAGATACCTTTCATAGAAAAAGCCTTAAAAGTTCCGGTCGAAAGACAGCAAAAGCTGGAATTCGGCTTCCGGACTGTCAGAGCCGGAATAAAAACAGAGTATACTAAATCAGGGTATACCGATGAATCTTTCATGCTTACAGGAGACTTAAACCTTGCCGATGTGGAATGGGTTGTTCAGTACCGTATTGAGGATCCGTACAATTTTCTCTTCAAAGTCAGAAATCCCGAGACCACACTGAGGGATATTTCTGAAGCGGCAATGAGACAGATCGTAGGCGATCGGACTGTTGACGAAGTAATTACGGTTGGCAGAACGGAAATTGCTGCAAAAGTGGAGGAAATAATACAAAAAATATGTGATGATTATTCTTTGGGAACACGAATTGATCAGGTTGTACTGCAGGACGTAAATCCGCCTGATCCGGTCAAAGCAGCATTCAATGCTGTTAATGAAGCCGGACAGGAAAAAGAAACACTGATCAACCAGGCTAAATCGGAATACAACAAGGTAATACCGAAAGCAAGAGGTCAGGCTCAGGAAACTATTCAGAAAGCTGAAGGTTATTCAACACAACGTGTAAACAATGCCAAAGGAGAAGTGTCCCGTTTCAATGCTATTTACAGAGAATATGTCAAAGCTACCGAAGTGACCAAGCGAAGAATATACCTCGAAACCATGGGAAGTGTCATTCCGCTCCTGGGTGTGAAGGTCATAACCGACCAGGAAGGCAACAATGTCCTGCCTTTATTACAAATGCAACTGAAAGAAAAGAACACAAAATCCGAGTAAACAATGAATTCAAAAAAGATATTAACATACATAGTAATCCTGGCAGCCGCGCTTATCGTGATAGGGCAAAGTGCTTATGTTGTAAAAGAAACCGAACAGGTAGTCATTACCCAATTCGGAAAGCCTGTCGGAAATGCTGTAACAGAAGCAGGTTTAAAGTTCAAAACCCCTTTTATACAAAAAGCCAATTATTTTGAAAAAAGATATATGGAATGGGATGGCGATCCGAATTTGGTTCCAACAAAAGATAAAATGTTCATTTTTGTAGATTCATACGCAAGATGGCAAATAACTGATCCGTTGCAGTTCTTCAAAAGACTAACGAATGAGAGAGGAGCCCAGTCAAGACTTGATGATATCATTGATGGTGAAACCCGCGATCATGTTGCTGCACACAATCTTGTTGAAACAGTTCGCAGTACTAACAGGGTACCTGTTTCATCCGGAGCTATAAGTGAGGAAATCGGGGATTCACTCATTGATATAACAGTAGGCAGAGAAAAAATCCAGGCAATGATACTTAGCTCTTCAAACGATAAGGCCAAAGATCTCGGAATTGAAATTCTGGATTTTCGCTTTAAAAGGATTACTTATGAAGAAAAAGTACGTGAACAGGTTTATAACCGGATGAATAGTGAAAGGTACAGAATAGCTGACAAAATAAGGTCCGAAGGTCAGGGTGAAGCTTCAAAGATCAATGGAGAAAAAGAAAGGGAACTTAAAACAATTCAATCGGAAGCCTTCAGAAAAGCAGAAGAAATAAAGGGCCGGGCCGATGCTGAAGCAGCAGCGATCTATGCTTCTGCTTACGACCGTTCGGCAAGCTCAAGAGAACTTTACGCTTTCCTGAAATCGATGGAAACTTTCCAAAAGACCTTTGATGAACAAACATCGATCATTATTTCAACTGACAGTGAATTATACAGGTACCTGAAAAGTATGAAATGAACAAAGATCAAAAAATAAGGGTATCCAAAAAATTCTGAACGGATACCCTCATTTTTCCTGTTTATATTTTATACATCTTACACCGGAAACAGCTTCTTCAGGTGCCTTTCCAGTAAATTGTAAGTAACCCGTTCGGAAATAATGCTTCGGTATTCCCTGAGAGCATCCGTGAATTCACTTCCCATTTCCACTGCTACCTTATACCCCACATGAATGAGCTGGCGAAGATCCGGATTGTAGTCACTGCATTGCTGATCGTGCTGTAAAGCAGCTACATATTCCCTGCTTCCCCACGCATTCACAACAGATTCTCCCGGAAGATTCTTTTTGTTGATGGATAAGACACTCTCATAAGGAGCCGTAAGTTCCTCAAAACGGTTCAATGAATGAATGTATATCTTCTTTGCAATAGCAAGTCCTTCACCACCTGCCTCCGCGAGTCCGTTTACCTCTTCCAGCCAGGTGGTGCCGGCTGTCTTGACGTGTATCCCGGCATTGTATTTTTCAACGATCGCATTGATCACCGGATAGAGGGAGAATTTGTCACTTCCGCTGTGGACGCTGATTTTCAGGTTCCGGGGAAGTTCCAGATGTTCAACAGCATACCGGACAACCGCTACATCCTGTTCAAATTCCTTTGCGAACAGGTCCCTGTCTCCAATGTAATCGATCCCCTTTGCAAACAGACCGGTAAATTTCGGGGCAATGGTCTGTACCTCCACGCCTTCCCTTTTCAATTCCGCAAGGATAAAAAACAGGTCGAGAGGAGTCTGAGCATCTTCAGTCTCATCCATAGATACTTCGGGAACAAAATTACCTTCCCCTTTTTTCGACCTGATGTAATTGTATATTTTTCCTACTTCCCGGATTGCGGTCAGGTATTTATCAGCCACGGATGCCAGGTAAGGCTTTGTAACTTCAAAATATCCTTTTAAACCCGGGATCTTTAATTTTCCTGTATAGCTGCTGTAGCGATTAATGAAATCTTCCCTGGTTTGCCCGGAAACCGGCCTGGAAATATACCCGGCAACATCGATCGTAAAAAAATTGCTGTAATCAATGAATTCATCAACAATGTCGAGGCCGATATGATCGGCATCGGTATAATAGCTTTTTCCCCAGCCAACAGCATTAACCGCCCGGTCTGCTTCTTTTTTAACCGAGGAATGATCTGTCCTGACAATTTTGTGCTCACGGTAAGACTTATTCCAGACAGGCACCACCGGAACACCAAGACGATTCATTTCCACAACAGCGGCCAGCTGTGCTTCTCCTTCCATTCCGAAACGGTCGCCTGTGCCAAATGAGTATTTTTCTATATTCATTTTCTGAGTATTGATAATTAAAAAATAACTAGAATTTTACCGGGAATACATCCTTGACAGGATAATAAATAAGCGACCCATGCAGAAAACAAACCAAAAATTCAACTTAAATGAATCAATTGAATATACCTGATAATTTGCGAAAGATCATTTACTAAACCTTAATGAAATAAACCCGTTTATCCCTGCACAGGTCGCTATAGCATTTTAAGAAAGATCAAAATCAAAAAAATTCTTCGCGTTGAAATAGGAAATATCCTCCACCATCTTTCCCAACAATTTCCTGTCATTGGGGATCTCTCCGTTTTCAACATCATTGCCTAGCAAGTTACAAAGAATTCTTCTAAAATACTCATGTCTTGGGTAAGAAAGTAAACTTCGCGAGTCGGTCAGCATGCCCACAAAGCGACTGAGCAGGCCAAGCGTCGACAGGGCATTCATTTGCCTTTCCATCCCATCTTTCTGATCGAGGAACCACCAGCCCGATCCGAACTGAATTTTCCCCGGTATGATCCCGTCCATAAAATTGCCAAGCATAGTGCCCACCACTTCATTATCGGCAGGATTCAGATTGTACAGAATGGTCTTCGCAAGCTTGTTTTTCTGATCGAGCTTGTCAAGAAATCTCGACATTGGTACGGCAACAGGGTAATCGCCAATGGAATCGAACCCCGTATCCGGTCCGATCTCATTCAGCTTGCGGGTGTTATTGCTCCGCATCGCCCCGAAATGGTATTGCTGTGTCCATCCCATATCATGGTCAAGAACAGCCAGATCGTAAAGCATGGCAGACCTGAATTTCAGAATGCTTTCCCCTGATAATTCCTTTCCCGAACGTACCGATTTAAATATGGTCTGAATTTCACTTTCGGTATAGGGTTCAGACAAAAATGTCTCCAGTCCCCGGTCCGAAAGCCTGCAACCTGCGTCATGAAAATAAACCTGTCTCTTTTTCAGGGCTTCCAACAAGGAGTTGTAATCTGAAATATCGGTATCCGAGACCTCCGAAAGTTTATCGAGGTATTCATTGTATGTTCCAGCATTTTCAACGGCCATTACCTTATCAGGTCTCCAGGCAGGTAGTACCTTTATCTCAAAACCCTCTTCCTTTATCTTTTTATGATACCTGAGGTCATCAACCGGATCATCGGTTGTACAAACCACCTCCACATTCATCATCTTCATCAGTCCCCTGACACTGTATTCTTTTGTTCTCAGCATTTCCGAAGACGTTTCATAGATCTTTTTCGCCGTATCGGGATTCAACAACTCATTGATGCCGAAATACCGCCTGAGCTCAAGATGTGTCCAGTGATAAAGAGGGTTCCGGAGTGTCATGGGAACAGTTTCCGCCCACTTCTCAAATTTTTCATAATCGCCGGCATCGCCGGTGCAATATTTTTCTTCCACGCCGTTGGAGCGAAGTGCCCTCCATTTGTAGTGGTCGCCGTACAGCCAGGCCTGGGTAATGTTCTCAAACTGAATGTCATCTCCTATCTGTTGAGGTATAAGGTGACAATGGTAATCGATGATCGGCATGTTTGCGGCATGCTCGTGAAAAAGGTATTCGGCAGTTCTGGTCTGCAGAAGAAAATTGCTGTCCATAAATTTTTTCATATCCTGGTGTTTTATTCGTTAGAGGGTTTTCCAATGGTTGCCAGCAAACCGCCATCGACATATAAAATATGCCCGTTTACAAAATCAGATGCTTTGGAAGCAAGAAAAATAGCTGCTCCCTGAAGTTCATCCGGATCACCCCACCGGCCCGCCGGTGTACGGCTGATAATGAATTCGTTCATGGGATGTCCGCCTTCGCGGATGGCAGCGGTCTGACTGGTTGCATAATACCCGGGGCCAATGGCATTCACCTGAATCCCAAACCTGGCCCATTCGGTTGCCATGCTTTTGGTCAGCATTTTCAAACCACCTTTGGCAGCGGTATAGGCTGATATCGTATCGCGTCCCAACTCACTCATCATGGAACATATGTTGATGATCTTGCCTCCCTTTTTTCTGTCTATCATTGATCTGGCCACATGTTTTGCCACGATAAACGGAGCCACAAGATCCACGTCAATGACCTGCCTGAAATCTTCCGTACCGGTTTCAACAATAGGCATACGTTTGATGATCCCGGCATTGTTGACCAATATATCGATGGGATGAATTTCAGACTCTATCTTCTCCATGTTCTCAATGACCTCTTCTTCTTTCGTAACATCAAACAGGAAGCCTGTGGCTTTTATGCCTTTCTTTTCGTATTCCCCGAGTGCCTGTTCCATCTTCTTGCCGGTATGGCCGTTTATAACGATGGTGGCTCCGGCATTGGCAAGGCCCGTTGCCATAGCCATTCCGAGGCCATGGGTGCCTCCGGTTATTAAGGCTGTTTTGCCGGTAAGATCAAACAAATCAAGTGACATATTTTTATGAATTTTACTGGTTACCTAAGCTCATCGGGAGTTACTGTATCCATGTCCCCGTAATCGAGATTTTCACCTGCCATACCCCAGATAAAAGTGTATTTTGCCGTACCGGCCCCGGCATGGATCGACCAGCTCGGGGATATTACTGCCTGCTCGTTCTGCAACCAGATGTGCCTCGTCTCCCGGGGCTCACCCATAAAATGGCATACGGCCTGTCCGTCGGGTACGTCGAAATAAAAATACGTTTCCATTCTTCTGCTGTGTGTATGAGGAGGCATGGTATTCCAGACACTCCCTGCCTGAAATTCGGTCATGCCCATCTGGAGCTGATTTGTATCCACGACACCATGAACAAGCAATTTATTGATCTTCCTTTGATTGGACGACTCAAGATCTCCCATTTCCTGCACCATGGCATCGGCCAGAGTAACTTTTTTTGTGGCAAATTCCTTATGGGCAGGTGCGGAATTCATATACAGTTTTGCAGGGTTCTTTTTTTCCACACTGGCGAACTCAATCTTTTTATTCCCTTTTCCTATGTACAAAGCTTCCTTGTACCCGAGTTCGGTCTGATTTCCCTCAACAGATATCATTGCCCTGCCTCCTGTATTTATAATGCCCACCTCTCTTCGTTCCAGAAAATATTCTGATTTCAAAGGGTCAATGGTTTCCAGTTCAAGGCTTTTGGATGAAGGGAATATCCCGCCAACGATGTACCTGTCGTAATCCGAATATACGAGTGAGATGCAATTTTCCACAAACAGGTCCCTGACAAGAAATTCTTCCCTCAACCGTTTCGTATCATATTTTTTCACATCAGACGGGTGAGAGGCGTACCGGATATGATAAATTGTATTTTTCATAATAATTTCTCTTTTAGTATTTCAACATTAAAAACCAAACAAATGAGGTAACCACAAGCTCAGAGAAGGTATGTAGGTTACCAGTAACAAACTGATGATCATAACCAGGAACATAGGTAAAAGCGGCCTGATGACCGACTGTATCGGGACATTCGCCACACTGCACCCGACAAAAAGGACCGTTCCGACAGGCGGCGTTATCAGCCCGACACACAGGTTCATGATCAAAACTATACCGAAATGAATAGGGTCCATTCCTAATTGTTGTGTCACAACAGGTAAAAATATGGGTGTAAATATCAATACTGCCGGGGTCATATCCATAAAAATACCAACAAAAAGCAGAATAAAATTAATAATAAGCAGAATTACAATGGGACTTTTGCTTACGGTTATTAATCCTTCGCTAACATTCTGGGGAATATTCTCATAGGACATTATCCATGATAATCCCAGAGAAGTAGCCACCAGCAGCATAACAATGGCTGTTGTGGAAAGTGTTTTCAGAATGATCCCGGGTATATCTTTCCACTGAATTTCCCGGTAGATAAATGCCAGAACCAGGCAATACAGCACGGCAATGGCCGAAGCTTCGGTAGCCGTAAAATAACCGGCAACCAGTCCGCCTATTACAATAACCAGCAACAACAAACTCGGAACGGCATCCCACAATTTTTGCATTGCTTTGTTAAAAGGGACTTTTTCATCAACGGGGTATTTTTTTCTGTAAGCATAGGCCGCTGCCACAGCCATTAAAAATAAACCCATGATTATTCCCGGTATATAGCCGGCAATGAACAAAGCCGATATGGAAACACCTCCGCTGGCAAGGGAATAAACGATCAGAATATTGCTTGGCGGAATGATCAGTCCGGTCGTTGCCGAACTGGAATTGATAGCAGCACTGAAATTCTCATCGTATCCTTCGGCTTTCATTCTTGGATGAACAATGGTCCCTATCGCCGAAGCGGAAGCTGCTGCCGAGCCCGATATGGCGCCGAATAACATGTTGGCGATCACATTCACAAAAGCCAGTCCGCCCGGAAACCTCCCCACAAGCACCTTGGCAAAATCGATCAGCCGGATAGCTATACCTCCCCTGTTCATAAGCTGGCCCGCAAAAATAAAGAACGGAATGGCCAGAAGGGTAAAACTGTCCAGTCCTTCGGCCATTCTCTGTGCCATGGTCGTAACAGCCGGTAGCAGATCAATGCTCACCAGCATGGTTAAAACACCTGATAAACCAATGCTGTATGCAATAGGAACCCCTATTGAAATAAAGATCAGGAACGATAAAATTAGTACGATAATACCTGCAGATTCCATCATAAATATAAACTTAGGTTATTTCTTTTGCAGCGTATAAAAATCATCTGCCGCATAATAACTGATCAGCAAACCGGAAAGCGGAACAATCAGGTATACAAAACCTATTGGTATCTCCATCGTGGAAGATACCTGTCCGAGGTAAAACCTGGTATACACAAGCCACGTGCCGCCAACGAGAAGAACCGACACAGCAAAAAGAAAAATCAGGAAATTAATGATCCCCGATAAAATGATCTTTCCTTCCCTGCCCAGTTTCGTAATTAACAGATCAATGGCAAGATGCTGCTTTTTGCCTGTGGCATAAGCCGAACCCAGCAGAGCCACCCAGATCAACAGAAACCCGGCAAGTTCGTCGGTAAATGCATAATATTTTGTCGGTATCTGCAAAGCAAAATGGTTAACCAGAAGCTTATTCAGATACCGGCTGGCAACCTGCCATAATACATCAAGCATCAGGATGATCATGGTCACAACCATCATGATCTCAAGGGCTCTGTCAATTGCTTTTCTGAATTTCTTCATGTGTTTGTTCTGATTTCAGATTTTCGATTTCAGATTCCTGATTTCTGATCTTTTCAACCAGGGTGTTCAGTCTTTTGTTTGATCTCAATTCTTCATACAATGGCTCGACTTTCTCAACAAATTCTCTTTTATCGGGATAAATGACAGTTACTCCTGCCTCCTGTACTCCTTCCAGGGCCTCCCTTTCCGATTCGGCCCAATACTCCCTCTGAACCAAAGCCGATTCATCGGCTGCCTCCTGGAGCCATTGCTTCTCTTCCTCACTCAGTTTATTCCAGATGATCGTGCTGATGAGCAGAACATCCGGTATGGTGGTATGTTCATCAATGGAATAATACCTGCAGACCTCGTAATGATGAGAAAGATAAAAACTGGGCGGATTGTTTTCCGCCCCGTCCACAACACCACTCTGAAGAGCTGTATACAGTTCTCCCCAGGAGATCGGAGTAGGTGAACCTCCAAG
>JASFVU010000012.1:0-14348 GCA_050049665.1 Bacteroidales bacterium
ATGAGAGAGCTGTACCGGGTATTGAAAAAAGGAGGCGTCTGCCTTATTCAGACACCTTTCAGGCAAGGTAATATTTATGAAGATCCGGCGGTTACAACTGCCGCAGACAGGCTGAAATGCTTCGGGCAGGAAGATCATGTGAGGATCTATTCCGCTGACGGACTGAGTGAGCGACTGAAAAGTTGCGGATTTAAGGTTAACATCAATGTATATAATGAAAATACAAATAGTGCATACGGGTTTCCCGGAAAAGAAACTGTTATAGTATGCAAAAAATAACAGTCAGTTTACAGATGTTTATTTAATACCCATTAATAACCGACTGATATATGAAAAACTTAACGAGTACCATGCGCCTGGATTTTAGGATACGGTAACAGGTTCCGGCTGAAAAGTGTGTATAAAACACAACCATGATCTTATTTCATTACAATGATTAATTGTATCTTACAAGATATTAACCATTATCCGGAAAAATGAAAAAATCAGGATGTATTGTTCTTATTTTTTTCCTGTTGCCTGTAATGGGCTTTGGAAAGATCACGTTGCCAAAACTTATCAGCAATGGAATGGTCCTTCAGAGAGAGACCCGTGTGAAGATCTGGGGATGGGCATCTCCGGACGAAAGCATATCAATGGAATTCATCGATTCTACCTATACTGCCATAACAAATGATAAAGGTATCTGGACAATCTGGCTGGCCGGTATGAAAGCGGGTGGTCCGTACGATATGGAAATAAAAGGCGAAAACAGCATTACTCTCACGGACATTTTAGTAGGAGATGTATGGATTTGTTCGGGACAATCGAATATGGAAATCTCCATGAAAAGGGTAAGTCCTCTTTATGAAGAGGAAATTAAAAATTCTGAGAACCCGTTCATCAGGTATTTTAAAGTGCCTAAAGCATTTGATTTCAATACCCCGCGGAAAGATATTTCCGGCGGACAATGGCTTGCCCCCAACCCCGAAACGATCCTGAAATTCTCAGCCGTGGCCTATTTTTTTGCTTATGAACTATATGCCGAATACAATGTCCCCATCGGACTGATCAACTCAAGCCTCGGAGGGTCCCCCGCAGAAGCATGGATCAGTGAAGAAGCATTGAAAAAATTTCCACACTACTACAAAGAGTTACAACAATTCAAAGACAGTACGCTGATTGAAAAGATCAGGTCGGAAGACAGGTCAAGAATAAACAAATGGTATGCATTGTTAAATAAGCTCGATGCAGGGTATCAAGACCCCGGACATCCATGGTACGGAACAAATCTGAACACCGCAGACTGGCCGGTAATGACAATACCCGGTTACTGGGCGGATGGAGACCTGGGAGAGATAAACGGCGTGATATGGTTCAGGAAAACAATAAAAGTTACTCCTTCCATGACCGGTAAAAAAGCAAAATTGCTGCTGGGCACGATCATAGACGCCGATTCCGTATTTGTCAACGGAACTTTTGTAGGAGCCACCGGCTACCAATATCCTCCCAGGCGATATGAGATACCTCCTGACATACTAAAGGCAGGAGAAAATACGATCGCGATCAGGGTAATAAGCAATATCGGAAAAGGCGGTTTTGTTGAGGACAAACCCTACAAGCTGATCGCCGGTAAAGAAACAATCGATCTGACCGGGGAATGGCAATACCAATTGGGAGCGAAAATGGAGCCTCTGAAGGGACAGGTCTTTATCAGCTGGAAACCGGCAGGACTTTTTAATGCCATGATATACCCTCTTCTTAATACTTCCTTCAAAGGTATGATCTGGTACCAGGGTGAGTCGAATGCCAGCCGTGCGAAGGAATACTCTTCTTTATTTCAGACACTGGTAAACGATTGGAGAAGTCACTGGCATCAGGGAGATTTCCCGTTCCTTTTTGTGCAACTCCCCAACCTGGGACCTCCCCCGGAAGAACCTTCGGAGGGCGACTGGGCCTATATGAGGGAAGCCCAGACAAAAGCACTGGCATTACCCAATACAGCCATGGCGGTTACAGTTGATGTTGGCGAATGGAATGATATTCATCCCCTGAATAAAAAAGATGTGGGACACCGTCTGGCACTGGCAGCACAAAAAACAGCCTATAAAGACAACGAAGTGGTGTATTCGGGCCCCCTGTACAAGGCAATGAAAATTTCAGGTGACCGGGTGATCATCACTTTCTCAAATACAGGCAGCGGGCTAATGGCAAAAGATGGCAAAGAGCTTAAACAGTTTGCCATTGCAGGTAATGACAAGCAGTTTGTCTGGGCAAATGCTGAAATAAAAAACAACACCGTGATCGTATGGAGTGAGGCCGTGAAAAATCCTGTCGCTGTGAGGTATGCCTGGGCAGACAATCCCGAAGGAGCAAACCTGTACAACCGGGAAGGATTGCCTGCATCTCCTTTCAGGACAGATGAATGGTAACAAAGATCAAGAAAACATATATCTGGTTGGTATGACCAGGTCAATAAGACAGGGCGTTCAAGACTCCGGGAAAACATAAAGCCGGCAACATTTCAAAGAAATGAAAGGAATTAATTTGTAACTTCCATTCGTTAACCAAATACATCTTACCATGAAAGTACTTATAGCAGGTGCAACCGGATTACTGGCAAAACCGGTTATTCATCGATTCAGTAAGGAAGGATTCGACCTTCGTTTGTTCTCCAGGTCAGTTGATCAATCTGCATTCCCCGGGCATAATGATATTGTCAAAGGAGATGTATTCAATGAATCGGACCTGGATAAGGCCATGAAAGGGTGTGAGGGTGTTCATATCACCGTTTCAAAAGTAAGTGAAGCACTGGTGGCAGAAGCGATTGTCAGCAAGGCAAAAAAGCATGGCATCAAACTGATCAGCTATGTTTCCGGTGCAACGGTCTCCGAAGAAAACAGGTGGTTTCCCATGATAGACGATAAGTTAAAAGCAGAACAGACTATTATACAAAGTGGCATACCTTACCTCATTTTTCGCCCTACATGGTTTTTTGAATCCCTTGAATACATGGTGCGCAACGGTAAGGCAAGTGTGATCGGAAAACAACGTAATGCATACCATTGGATTGCTGCGGATGATTTTGCAAAAATGATCATTGCCGCTTATAAAGAGGAAAAAGCAAAAAATTCCGTTTTTTATTGCATGGGAAAGGAACTTCACCATACGAAGGATCTGATGGAGGAATATTGCAGACAACTGTATCCTGAAATAAAAAAAGTAAACACGGTACCCATTGGAATGCTGAAAATGATGTCATTTTTTACAGGTAAAAAAGAATTGAAGTTTGTTGCCTCATTGTTTGCCTATTTTGAAAAAGTAAAGGAACCTGTCATCGATAATTCCGGGACATGGAAACTTCTGGGGGAACCTGAACTTACTTTTCAAAAATGGCTGGATATGCGTAAGTAAAGAAACATTGTCATCCGGATTTCCGTATCTCCCTGTAACAGGTGGTTTATAAATTACCTGTTATCATACCGGTATTCGATAAGTATTAAAAGAACTATCTTTATACCGGAATCTCAACAGCTAAACAATTTTGAAACATATTCTGGTTATCATAACTGTGTATCTGACCGTTTCGCTTTCTTGTCAGACCATATTATCCCAAGGCACAAACGGGATACGGTTAAAAAATACATCCCTTAAGGACACGCTTTCCACCCCGGATCCTTCACCTGAGGCCCGCGCCCTGTACCGGTACCTGCTGGATATGAACGGACAACTGACCTTATCCGGCCAGCAATGGGTGCAATGGGGTATTCATGAACTGGATTACCTTGAGACCACAACCGGCAAACTGCCTGCTATAGCCGGATTCGACTACATCAACAGCGATGAGAATGCGGTGGAGAATGTAAGAGCACGGGAATGGTGGGAAAGCGGCGGCATCCCGACCATCATGTGGCACTGGGGAGCCCCGACCGTAGGGGACGGATATACTGCAAGTAAGGGAACCATTAATATTGACAACTGCTTTATTGAAGGCACCCCCGAATACATCGATTTTTGGGACGAACTGGAAACCAAGGCAGATCTTCTGGAGGTGCTGAGAGATTCCGGCGTACCGGTTCTGTGGAGACCTTTGCATGAACTTAACGGAGGCTGGTTCTGGTGGAGCAAGGATGGTCCGGAAGCATTTAAGCAGATATGGACTACCATGTTCGACTATTTTGTTCATGAACGCGGATTGAATAATCTGATCTGGGTGCTTTGTTATACAGACATCATAAGTGAAGAATGGTACCCGGGAGATGAATACGTTGATGCTGTTGGAGGGGATACCTATGACGGAACTGACGTTCCGCACAGAAATATGTATAACAACTCGAAAGAAATTGCAGGAGATAACAACTTTCCCATCTGCTTTCATGAATGCGGAATTCCACCCGACATGGATAAATGTTTGGAAGACGGCATCATCTGGTCGTGGTGGATGATCTGGCATACAGGTCACCTGGAAGGTATTGACACAGATTACCTGACACGGACCTTCAACCATGATATGGTCATTACAAGAGATGAACTCCCGGATATCCTGAGTCTGTATAATTGGGAAGAAAGTTGCCTGGCAAGTGAGATCTCCCCGTCTGTTCAGATTAACGGGGGTGACTGGCAGGATACAAGCAATATAATCGTTGGCGCAGGCTGGGAAATTTTACTGAATGTTTCAGCTGAAGGTGACGGTACCTGGAATTGGGAAGGATGCGGAACATCTGGTAATTCTACCGAACAGACCATTACTTCTTCGGAAACATGTGCTGTAACTGCCAGGTATATGAATGATTGCGGAGCTACATCAACCCGGGTATTCAATATCCTTGTGGACCCGGGCCTGTCCGGTGTGGATCAGGTAAACACAGATAAAAATACGCTTGTTGCCTTGTACCCTCTTCCATGCAAAGAAGAGCTGACAGTTGAATTGTTTGCCGGCCGTAAAAGCCTGACAAACAGGATCAGTGTCTATTCACCGGATGGAGCAAAGATCCTTGAAAAAACAGCCGTGTCGGATAAACTGATACTGGATGTTTCAGCACTGCCACAGGGGATCTATTTTATCACTATTGAAAACAGTGAGTTTCATGTGACAAAAAAGATCTTCAAGGTCAATTAGCTGTTTAATCAATTGATTCCACCTGTGTAGTGAACTATTATCCTGGCTTTCGGGAACCGACATACGAAGGATCAACCTGTTTATTTAACAACAATGGTCGACTCTGTTGTGAATGACGGGGCATAAACTTTCAGCACATAAAACCCTGCCGGTAATTCCATTGAAGCAAGAGGTATTGTAACGTTGCTGCTTCCCTTTGAAACAACAGTTGAAAAAACCTGCCTTCCTTCAACGGATGTCAGATAGACAACAGCTGATTCATCCAATGACCTGTTGAACGATACATTCAAATATCCCGTTCTCTCCACAGGATTCGGATATGTCTGCATCGTCAGTTCATTGCTGAGGCTTCTGTTAAGAATGGCATTCGGGGCAACCGGTGAAATGGATTGTATTTTGTAAACCCAACCGTTTCGTTTACTGGTAATGTAAATGTTTTCATCTCCGTCCTGGCCGAATCGCAGGTCAGATCTGTCACTCCCGTCATAACCAGGATCGTCATCAATGACATCTAGCATCCCTGTTTTTTCCAAAGGCAATGTCGCCGGATCACCATCGTCATCAAAATATACATTCAGCAATTTAAAAGGTGTCTGTGTCAGTTCTTCGGGTTCATCTTTATCAGGATCTTCCGGATCCAGTTTTGTTACGGCTCCGAGCAGGCCGTCCAGTGTGTTGTACATAACAATTCCCGATTCAGGAAAATCACAGGAAAGATAGATCTTTTCTTCTGTCCCTGCTATGGTATAAACATACCCTCCGGCAATGGACAAACCTCCGAAACCCGAAAATACGGGATCTGTATGGGACCATTGTGCTGCCGGATAGGTAAATCCGAAGTCAGCATCATTATCGGGCAATGCTTCAATACCTGTATTGATCCCTCCTCCTTCCAGTTGAACGTAAGTACCTTCCCGTGCCGACCAACCATGGTTCTCGCCTCCGGAAACGACATTGATCTCCTCTATGTTATCTCTTCCGGCATTTGCTGAGATCAAATGAACACCCCCGGTATCATCCTCTGCAAAACAAAGCGAATGCGGATTTCGCATACCGGTCGCATACAGCTCATCCAGCCAGCTGGTATCATTAACAAACGGATTGGATGCAGGCACAGAATAAGGGGTTGTATCAGTTTCCAGCGGGTCTATTCTGATGATTTTTCCTCTTGCATCGTTATTCTGACCACCTTCTCCGGGTGCATAATAAATATTGCCATCTCCATGAGAAATATACAGTAACCCGTAATCTTCATCCTCCGGTTGTGAATACCTGTTAAAGCTGATCTGTTTTATGGTATGATCAAAATTAGGTACTCCTACCCTGAACACTTCCCGGTAACTGTTTTCATCAACCTCTTCCTCCCCGGGATCGTATGTCCATTCAATAAGAGTCCCGTCTGCTTCAATCGGATCGTCAACATCACTCAGGTAATGGTGCCCTGAAGTATCGGCCGGTCTTTCTTCCATGACAGAAGTATAGAATTTTCCATTTGTCGGGAAACCGGGATGGAAAGCTATGCTTCTCAAGCCTGAATGCCAGTTACCTGTTGCAACCAGGTCCCTTCCCGTATTCAGCGGTATTGCATCATTTACATTAAAAAACAGTTCAGGCTGAAGGGTTCCGCTGCCATCATCAATGATCTCATAAATGTTACCTCCTTCGGTCGATACAAATATCCTGTCACCTGTATATGTAAGGCAGTTTATCCGGGGTCTGTTACCGCTCTCATCCGGGATCTGTACAAATTCCTCCACAACCATGGCATACCCGTCATTGCCGATATCCAATAAGGGATTCTTTTCATACTGGCCCGCTACCATTCCGGTTACCGAAACCAAAATAATGAGAGATAAAAAATATGTCAGGCCGGAGCGATTATTCTGTGATCCGTAATTATTATTATTCATAGTTTGAATTTTGGATGGGTAATTTGTTTGCCATGTGATCAACAGGAAAAAGAAGGCATTGTTTAAAATTAACTTGCTTTTAACAAGCTGTTGTGAAACCGTTACGGTAAAAATTTATAAAAAACTGCCGGACGGGAAATGAAAATTCTACCTGAGAACGAAA
Organism: Bacteroidales bacterium; assembly: GCA_050049665.1. Lineage (GTDB taxonomy): Bacteria > Bacteroidota > Bacteroidia > Bacteroidales > UBA10428 > UBA10428. The sequence continues at coordinate 7,172 of JASFVU010000012.1, forward strand.
TGACAGAAAGAAAAAAAGTAAGGTTGAAATTAACCAACCTTACAGTTTTGCTCTGAGTAAGATGATAATAATCCATCGCCTTTTATCCGGAAAGAATATGATCCTCCCGAAGATGAAACCAGCAAACCCTAAAATCTTTTTGTATAAACATGGCAATACGGAGTGCCGTTTTTCTTTTCGTAGTAATCCTGATGATAATCTTCAGCTATCCAGAACTTCTGAGCATGGCTCAATTTTGTTGCTACTTTATACCCTTTCCCTTTCAATTCGGCTATCAACCCTTCAGCAACATGTTTTTGCTCCATGTTCAGGTAAAAGATCTCAGACCTGTACTGATCTCCGACATCCGGCCCCTGCCTGTTGACCTGTGTCGGATCATGAATTTCAAAAAACAGCCTGGCCAGTGTTTCATATGAAGTTACCGAAGGATCGAATACGACTCTTACTGCTTCGGCATGTCCCGTCGTGTGACCAGTAACATCCCTGTATCCGGGATTATCCGTATGTCCTCCTGTATACCCTGCATCAGCAGAAATGACACCCTCTGCATCTTCCATAAAATACTCAACTCCCCAGAAGCAACCGCCGGCAAAAACAGCCGTATCGGTCATAACCTCATCGTCCGGTTTTTCAGGAATAAAATCCATGGAAACGGAATTGACACAAAAACGCGTATTCTTAGGGGTAAATCCTTCTCCTTCAAACACATGCCCGAGGTGTGCATTGCAGTTGCTGCAGACTATCTCCGTTCTTCTTCCGTCGGCATCGGGTATACGCTTCACAGCCCCGGGGATCTCATCATCAAAACTCGGCCACCCGCATCCGGAATGGAACTTATCCTCCGATTTATACAGGGGAGAGCCACAACGTTTGCACACATAAACACCTTTCTCATCAAAGTCATTGTATTTGCCTGTGAAAGGCCTTTCGGTTCCTTTATGCACAATGACACGTTCTTCTTCTTTAGTCAGTTTCCTGTAATCTTTTGTGTTTTTATCTTCCTCCATTTGCTGACCGCAACCAAGGGCAAACACATATACCAGAATTACTGCTGCACCGATATTTTTCATTTTTCTTTGTGTTTTTTTAGTAAAGGAAAGGAAAAGCTCCTTTCGGAGCTATTCCCATACCTAGGATGAACCTTGCATGAAAAGCTCTTATTGTACCGAAACGATCGGACAATTCACAATTGCGGCGTCTTCAGCCAGCAGGTTTGCTGCTTCAGCCGTACTCAAATCTCCAACCATGTCAAAATCGGCATTATCATAAATCAATACATCCCACAAAGGTGAATAATCTGCATCCGTCGGAATGGTCTCAGGAACATTATGTGTCTGACCTGTTGCCATACCGTCTTCCGTCACAAAGCCCGATGGAGGTCCGCCTCCGTCTTCATCCGGATTGATATTAAAGCTGACATAGATATCTGAAGTCGGAACCAGCCCATTCTCTGCAGTAAGTTCCTTTTCCAGAAAATTAAAATAATAAACCACCATGTCGTTGTACCATCCCCTGGTCAGTCCGGCGCTTTCAGAATCCAGAAACCGCTTGCGCGCCACGGACCCTTTGGGAACAATGGGACAGTTGACAATAATTGTTGTTGGTGTAACGGTATAACCGTTCTGCAAAATATCAGCCTTGCTGGTTACCGTATTGGCAACATAACCGGCAGGAACAGTGACCTTGTTCACAAGCCAGAAATCATTGTATCCGGCGTCTCCGGGAATAACATCCACAATATTCAACTGTCCTTCAACCGGCATATCTTCCCCTTCACGAAACAAGGCAAAAATAGGGGCCGGTACCGTGCTCATCACATCAAAATTGTAATATTGTGTCATTTCCCCGTCAGGTCCCAAACCATTGGTAATAAAGGCCGGATTCATATCAAAGTCAATGGCTTCGTTGGAGCCGGGCAAACCGTTATCGGCAGTTCGTACGAACAGGACGCCGGCATCGCTGCTGAACCTGTCGACCGGTGCATCACCGGCAGTGTCCGGATCCAGCGGTTCCGGTTTCATTTCATCATCATCTTTTTCACATGCTGCAATAAAAAAAACAGCTAGTAACGATAGTAAAATCAAATTTCCTTTTTTCATGATTCGATGTTGTTTTTAAGTTTATAACACAAAGATCATGGAGAAGAATCACAGGAATATCACAAGATGATCAAGTTTTTATAAACTTTCTAAGCCACTTGTGACACAGGCAGATCGAACGTAAAGGTGGTTCCTTTGCCGGCCCGGCTTTCAACGTTGATCTCGGAATGATGCAGATCGATTATTTTTTTAACGATAGCCAGTCCCAACCCGGTACTTTCAGCATGTGTCCGGCTGGTAAAGTATCTTTCAAAGATATGGGGAAGGTCTTTTTTAGCAATGCCGATCCCCGAATCTGCAATAGACACTTTAACACGTTCCGGCGTTGATAACCGGATCTCAAGATTGATGTAATCACCCTCCCGGCAGAACTTCACCGCATTATCGATCAGATTCTGAAGGACACGGTCTATCAATGAAATATCTGCCTCTACTGCAGGAATATCTTTCGTAATAAAGGTATTGATGCTGATACCTCTTTTCCGGGAAATAATTCTGTATTTATTGGCAACGTCCGATACCAGTTCCACAATTGAGAAACTCTCTGTGTTGAGTTTCACCTGGTCGGATTCGAGCTTGGACAGTTCAAACAACTCATCCACGAGCAGTTTAAGTTTTTCACTGCTTTTATAAATGACTTCAGCAAACTTCTGCTGCCTGGAAGTATCGATCTTTCCCGCTTTAAGCAACAGGGTTTCGGCATAACCCTGAATGGAGGCAACAGGTGTTCTCAGGTCGTGGGAAACGTTGGAAATTAGTTCTTTACGCAATTCATCAATGCCCTGAAGTTCCTTGATATTTTGTTCTATGGTAGCAGCCATTTCGTTAAAAACAAGTCCTATCTTATCAAATTCATCATTTTTCTTGATCGGGATCCGTGCTTCAAGGTTTCCCATCTTAAATTCCCTGATACCTTTTACAATATGATTGAGCTTTTTCGTAAAGTACCAGATCGCCACAAGTCCGATAAGAGCGGTTATAAACAGAATGCCCACGATCGACTTAATGGATAATCCCAGAATATAGCTCCCCAGGACCATGTGCGATGCGGAAATGTATTCCTGACTGGCAAGGACGATGTATATGTATCCGGTGAGATGGCCGTCTTCCCGGACCTCAGCAGCGGAAAAGATCTTCTGCTCACCAGGGTTCCTCGGATCATCGCCATACACGATATTACGGCCCTTGTCTTTCAGGAACCTTTGTATCGGGCCCAGATCCACCTCTTCCAGTTTAACTACCTTCTCAGGGGCAACATAGCTCAGGATCTTTCCTTCGGGATCCAGGATATAAACCTCCACACTGGGATTGATGACCATCATGGAATGCATGATGTCTGCCAGAGCCTCCTGGTTTACAATGCCACTCCTGAAGTCGGGTTTAATGGCATCCAGCATATTGCTTGCAAGGTCTTTGTTGAGCTTTTGGTTGACCTCGATGGAATAATTGCTCGCCGCCCTCACCGAAATGTAGACGGCAATCGAAGCAAACACAATTAGTCCTGCGAGAAATATAGCTGCGATCTTCCAGTAAAAACCGGTGAACAGAATAGTTTTATTGTTTTTCATTGTTACCCGCCCTTTTAAACTTCTTTAAACTTATAACCAACTCCCCAGGTTGTCAGAATAAATTCCGGCTGTTCGGCATCTTTTTCGATCTTTGATCTCAACCTGTTAATATGCGAATTCACCGTATGCTCAAAACCCTCGAAATCGTATCCCCATACCCTGTTCAGCAGTTGCATGCGGGTATAGGTTTTCCCCGGATTCAGGGCCAGCAAAACAAGCAGGTCGAATTCCTTGGGAGACAGCTCTATACGCCTGCCATATACTTCAACAATACGCTTGCTTTTGTGTAAATAAAAATTTTCATGCCGTACTTCAATATCGTCCGATTCCTCATCGTGCTGATCTTCCATTTCCGTTCGCCTGAGTATTGCCTTGACACGGGCGATCAGTTCCCTGATGCTGAATGGTTTGGTAATATAATCATCGGCCCCCAGTTCCAGTCCCAGGATCTTGTCGATCTCTTCCGACTTTGATGTTACCATCAGAATAGGAGTCGTAATTTTCTCAGACCTTATTTTTTTGCATATCTCAAATCCATCATATCCGGGAAGACGAATATCAAGAATGATGAGCTTATACCTGCTATTCAGCGCTTTCAATAACCCTTCCCTGCCCTCAAATACTTTTTCAGTCGTGAATCCCATATCGGAAAGATGAATTGAAATTAATTCTGAAATATCAACATCATCTTCAATGATCAGAACCTTTTCCATATTATATTATGTATTGTTTTGAGTGAGCAATTTAGAGTTGTTATATCACAACATTATCACAAAAGAATAATCTTTCTGTTGCAGTATCCGATCTTACTTACAGGAACAAACTTTCGGGGTTTTATGTTCTTTTAACAAAAAGAAAAGAATTCTCATCGTAAAGTATAAAATGTAACAGAAACAATAAACTTTTGTGAACATTCTGTGACATATTGCCTTTACTTTAGTAGTTGCATACGATATCACTAAACCGGAGATCAATGCAAATATTCATTAAGCTAAGGTAATCATGAAAAAAATACAATTGCTTTCAATACTGTTTGCAATCGTTATCATCCCGACTGCAAACGCACATGTCTCCCTGGAATATCCTGTGGGAGGAGAGTCTTTTCATCCCGGTGAGATGGTAACCATCTCATGGGTGATCCTGATCCAGCATAACCAGAATAACTGGGACCTTTACTATAGTACTGACGGAGGAGAAACCTGGGAAGACCTGGCGCTGGATCTGGGTGTGGCAGTGTTGGAGTATACATGGAAAGTACCCGATATCATTACGGACCAGGCCCGTATCAGGATAGTTCAGGACAACAAGGATGTTGACTATGACTCATCAAGTGAGGATTTTTCCATTGCTGAAGATGTTTCAACAGGTATAACTCCGGTTTCACCGGATAAAACATTTTCCGGATCATTTGTTGTCTATCCGGTACCTGCTGACGGACAGGTGAATTTTTCTTTTGAGCTTCCTGTTTCAGGAGATGTATCCATTGAGTTGTATGACCTGACCGGCAGAAATGTGGCCATTGTGACAGACGCGTACTTTACTCAGGGTAAATATACCTTAACAGAGAACACAGACTATCTGCCGACAGGAATGTATACCTATAAAGCAAAAGCCGGAACGGAAATAAAGAGCGGCAACTTCCTTTGCAGGTAATTTATTTGTTTTTGTTACTCCGGAAAGTATAAAATCATAATATACGGTCAACTTGCAGCTCTGACAACTGTTACTCATCCGCATCAAAATCGATGACAAATTCCTCTTCAGGTTCTTCTTCCCGGAGTTCGATCTTCGGGGCTGAAATAGTAACCTTTTTGCCTTTAACTCGCTTTCTTAATTGTATTTCCTGAAGCTTTCGAGTGATTTCTTTTGTCATGATTCCGTACAATTTTTAAACTTTAACTATTTATTATGATTAATAAAACCCATTCTTATAGAAAATTATATTCAAACAATAGATAAAGTTAGTTATTAAAAGAGGGTTTTTCGATGTCATTGCGAGCGAAGCGCGGCAATCTTGTCATAAGGTATAGCGAAAAAGCCAGATTGCCGCGGTCGTCGTATCTCCTCCCTCGCAATGACGTTAGGGAGAAATTTCCAATACTTTTACCCGTCTTTCTGAGAATTTCGTAACTTATTTCCATAAACCCGTTTCAGAAATTAGTCTCACGTATTAACGATACTACTACCTGCTGGATGCGACTATATTTTAGTTGCATAATTTATTAATATTTTGTACCTTTATCGTATCAATTTTATTAAATGTCCAAATTTGAGAAACTGTTATTGAAGTTTTTGTCCCGTCCCAAGGATTTCACCTATGCTGAATTGGTAAAAGTCTTAAGCGGATTGGGATATAAAGAACAACAGGGTTCCGGATCAAGAGTGGTGTTTGTTAATAATGAACTAAAGCATAATATTAAGTTGCATAAGCCACACCCTGGTAATATTTTGAAAAGATATCAGATAGACCTGGTAATTGATGAATTAAAATCTAAAGATTTGTTATGAAAGATGTAATGATATATAAAGGATTTATTGGTTCAGTACATTATTCTGCTGATGACAGAGTGTTTTTTGGAAAGATAGAGGGAATAAACGATTTGATCACTTTTGAAGGAGCAACTGTAAAGGAACTTGAGGATGGTTTTAAATATATGGTTGATGAACATATAAAGGATTGTAAGAAAAAAAATATTCCTTCAGAGAAATCTTATAAAGGCAGCCTCAATATAAGGTTAGCACCTGAACTCCATAAAAAAGCTGTATACAATGCTACCTTGAAGGGAATTTCTTTAAATCAATACATTAATGAGGTTATCAGAAAAGAAACTTCTTCGGACAAAGCCTCCTGATTAGTCCTGCAAAACAAACTTTTAAAATGTTCCACAAAACCCAGTTATTTGAGTCCCTTAAAACCAGGAATGTTTGAAAAGGATGGAGAAATAATTTTTACAATTGACCTTGTTGCTGAATATGCTGGATGTAATCCATAAAAAAGAAAATGAATAATAACTGTTGAATTTTCGTTCATATCTTCTTTTTCACAGCAGAAAAGAAAGATACTAATAACAAAGTTAATTTAGTAAGAGAATTCCATTTTTATAAATCACTCATCCGCATCAAAATCGATGACAAACTCCTCTTCGGGCTCTTCTTCACGAAGTTCGATCTTCGGGGCTGAAATAGTCACCTTTTTGCCTTTAACCCGCCTTCTTAATTGTATTTCCTGTCCGGCTTCAAGCTTTGCATCGGGAGAAAGCTGATTTCTTCGGGCCAGTTTATCGACCCTGACAGCGTACATCCGGGATATATCATGCAGGGTCTCCCCTTCTTTTACGGTATGAACCTTATGATCGACCGAGGCTTTGTTCCTTTTAGGCTGGATGTATACTTTTTCTCCTTCACCGAATACCTTCTCTTCGGGAATATCATTATATTTCGGCAACAGCCAGTGAAACAGGTCGAGTTCCTCGCTGAGTGAATAAACATCATCCCCTTCGCGGGCAAGAA
>JASFVU010000309.1:0-4511 GCA_050049665.1 Bacteroidales bacterium
TGAAAAGCCACATTCCGATCTTTGATCCCTCGTCATCTCTATGTTCAGTGGCAGACATTATGGTTTTCTTTTAGCCGGGTTTAACATTCGTAAAATCATAAGGATATTTTGTGATCGTCGGGATCTTATCAAAATTCTCCGGAGGCGGAGGGCTTGCTATTTGCCATTCCAGGGTAACACCTCCCCATGGATTCCGGGATGCTACCGTACCTCTTTTTGCAGACCTGAAGAGATTGATGATGATCAGAGCCAGCCCGAATATCATAAAAACAGCTCCCAGGGATGAGACAACATTCAATCCGTGGAATTCCGGCACATAATCGAAGTACCTTCTGGGCATTCCTTTCATTCCCAATATAAACATCGGAAAATAGAGGAACATATACCCAGTAAAAAATACGATCCATCCGGTATTGGCCCATCCTTCATCATAATTTCTTCCGTAGATCTTCGGGAACCAGTAATGGATGGCCGCCATGAAAGCGAAACCCACACCTCCGAATACAATAAAATGAAAATGCGCCACCACAAAAGCCGTATCGTGAACATGTACATTGGTAGCCAACGAGCCAAGGACCAGGCCAGACAAACCACCGATCATAAATACGAATATAAAAGAAGCGGCCCAGTAAAAAGGTGTTTTCAGTTGTATGGATCCTTTGTAAAGGGTGGCTATCCAATTGAACACCTTAATGGCGCTCGGAATAGCAACGAGAAAAGTAAGAAACGAAAAAGCGAACTGAGCTGTTCCGCTCATTCCTGCGGTAAACATATGATGCCCCCAGACAAAATATCCGATGAATGCGATCAATAAGGTAGAGACGACGATAGCCTTGTAACCGAATATGGGTTTACGGGCAAATACGGGAAGTATTTCCGAGATCACCCCCATGGCAGGAAGGATCATAATATAAACCGCCGGATGGGAATAAATCCAGAAGAGGTGCTGATAAAGCACCGGGTCTCCTCCCAGGGCGGGATCGAAAAAGCCGATCTGAAGCGTGCGTTCGGCCACTATCATAAGAAGCGTTATCCCGACAATAGGCGTAGCCAGTAATTGTATCCAGGCCGTACCGTACAATGCCCAGGGGAAAAGAGGCATTCGTAGCCAGGACATACCGGGAGCACGCATACGGTGCATAGTAACAACAAAATTTAACCCCGTAAGAATGGATGAAAAACCAAGTATAAAAGCTCCCAGAACAGCCGGAAGCATATTTGTCGTCGTCTTAAAACTATACGGTGCGTAAAAGGTCCAGCCCGTATCCGGCGGGCCGTCGCCTAAAAACTGTGAGCTTATTGCCACAATAGCACCAAATATATAGATCCACCAGGAAAGCAGGTTCAGCCTTGGAAAGGCCACATCTTTCGCTCCTATCATAATCGGAAGAAAGAAATTTCCAAAGATCGCCGGCATTCCGGGGACAACGATCAGGAATATCATAATAATGCCGTGAAGGGTAAAAAATCCATTGTAGGTCTTTGCATTCATGACGGTTTCACCGGGAGCAATAAGCTCGAGTTTCATCAGCAAACCCAAAATAGCACCTACAATGAAAAAAGTCATTATCGAATAAAGATAGAGTAATCCGATGCGCTTATGATCAGTAGAGAATATCCATGCAAATAATCCTTTAAATTTTCCCTTGTATTCTAAGTAACTGGGTTCTCCCGATTGCTTTTTGCTCATGCTCTGAAAATTGAATGAGGTTAACTACGTGCTTTTTTCTTCTTCAAAGACCGCAATATTAATGAAACAAAAATAATTAAAAGTACAAATGTTATAATCGCTCCGGCCACCCGTGTAATATTCAAAACATATTGCTGACCCTCCGGATTATAGCTGTAACAATATTGAAGTACCTTATTCAGGGTGGGGCCCGACCTTCCTTTTGATGTTTCGATAACGGCCATCTTGAATTCAAAAGGTAAGAATCGTGTGCCATTTAAATACCGGGTTATTTTTCTGTCAGGACTTAAAAATATCAATGTGCCGGTGTGTATGAAATCATTGCCTGTCCGCTTATACCTGAATCCGACACTTTCGGTCAGCCGGGCAATATTCGCACTGTCTGAGGTATAGAATGTCCAGCCTTCGTCAGCAAAATCAAGATCCAGTACATTCATGTAATTGGTTTTCTTGCGCATAGCAAGAGCAGTACCTTCCCGGGGATTAAAACTAACCGTTAAGATCTGGTAATCTTTGCCTATTTCCATGTCCGATTTCTTAATTACCTCTGCCAGCCCATCCATCAACGGAGAGCAAATACCCGGACAACGATAGTACACAAGGTTCAGAACCGTGGGCTTATGAATTAATTCTCCTGTTGAAAGTGTATCACCAAGCTCGGAAACCAATAAAATATCGTCCGGAAGATAAGAGTCTAATTTTTCAACTATACCGATTTCCGGATCGGGAGCATTCCCATTCGAATTCTGCCCGTAAAGAAATGCCGGAATCAGTGTAAAAAAAATGATCAGCTTAATTAAATTCATAATAATCAAAAAAGTTATTTTCAGTATCTAAAGTTTTGGCAATTTCATCATCCGGAAAAACCTGTTCCCGGATAATTCCGGTTTTTAATTTATTCAATATACAAAAAATCCTGCCTCTTGTTCATTTATGAATTTTGCCTGGCAGGTATCAATTTAATAATCAGCACTATGTAAATTATAATTATGTGTTCGTTTTTATGAACGGGAATGAGACCAACGACAGGAAAACATAAAAAACCAAAGAAAACAGTATCCCTGTTACCCTAAACCGAATAATCAGAATGACCGATGCAACTACCAGGATGTATTGAAAAAGATTCGTTTTAAAAGAAATTCCCTTAAACTTTAAGGAAAGCATCCGGATTTTTGAGAGCATCAGGAAAATGAGAACAATCAATACACCGAAAACAAAATATATGTTCAGTATCAGATCTTTAACCGCTTTATTTTCAGTACTGCCAAGCATTAACCACAAGGCAGCAATGATAAGGGCTGCGGCGGGAGTGGGCAGCCCCTTGAAATGTCTTCCCTGATCCGCCATAATATTAAATCTGGCAAGTCTGACAGATGCAGATGCAGCAAATAAAAGCGAACAAAACAGGATGAGGTTCTGGCTGAAATTAGCGGAAATCAGCTCAAAAGTACTGTCGGCCGATAACTCGATCAGAACAAGATAGAACCAGTTAAACAACAAAACAGAAGGAGCAACTCCAAAACTCACAATATCAGCCAGTGAATCAAGTTGTTTGCCAAATTCCGATCTGGCATTAAGGGCCCGCGCGACCAGTCCGTCAAGAAAATCAAATACCGCCGCCAGCAGGATGAGCAAAGCCGCATTGTATTCGTTCTTTCCCTTAAAAGCAACAATGATCGCTCCACAACCACTAATAAGATTAAACAGAGTAAGTGTATTTGGAAAAATAAATTTTACATTCTTCATTTGAAACAAATTATTGTCGTACAAATGTTTCTGCCAATAAGACCATAAATAGTATTTAACCTGATTAAATCTTATGAAACTGGCTACGATTCAATTACACTAACTTTTTTCAAAAACCAAGTGTAACCGGTGCCTCCGCCGTAATTGTTACAATGGAGGCGGAACCAGGTTAATCCCGTTGTTTGCGGGACAGGCTCTGCTTGACACAGATCGAACTGTGACTTTATTAACAGGGCAGGTTAAAGTTATAAAAAATTAACGAACAGAACCTTCTATATAAAATCAAAGAAATGAACTACCTCGCAGTGCTCCGTCGCTGAAGCTTTGGCGTAAGCGACAAGCTATCGAGGTATCAAAATAAGAATCTCTTTTTCTCGATGCAAACATCGGAGAACCGATCACGCCTCAGCGTGTGAGCTCGACGAAGTCAATTAAACTCATTTATCCCGATACACTACGTTATCAGGATTATTCCCCCGAGTTCTCGGGGTCATGAGACCACTTCGTTCAGTTCGTTTGACTTACAAATTTCAATGTGTTTCATCTTTGAAATTTGAGTCGCACGAATAAAGACAGTGTGAAATAATTCTTATTTTTGAGCAAAATTCACTCTCACTATGAAAATAGCTGTAGATTTTGACGGAACAATTGTTGAACACCGGTATCCGCAAATTGGTGAAGAAAAGCTTTTTGCGGTCGAAACTTTAAAACAACTGCAAAAGCTCGGTCACCAGTTGATTCTATGGACATTCAGGCATGGCAAGGAACTTGACGAGGCAGTCCAGTACTGCCGGAAAAAAGGCATTGAATTCTATGCAGTAAACAAAAGTTTTCCGGAAGAAGAATTTGATCCTTCGGCCAATAGCCGTAAAATAGACGTTGACCTGTTCATCGACGACCGCAATGTGGGCGGATTCCCGGGATGGAGTGAAATATGGCAAATCATCAATCCGGATTCTGTTGATTCGGAATACAACGAACTCACCAACCTGACAGGGAAAGGGAATTTTTCAGTCGGGAGCAGACTAAAAAAGTTTTTCAAATAATGAACATGGTAACTCTGCTGATGGCAAAT
>JASFVU010000310.1:0-4509 GCA_050049665.1 Bacteroidales bacterium
AAAATATCGATATGGGACGCTACCCGGCTCCGCGGATGATCATTTTTGGTTTAGATATTAATTTTTAGATCCTGCGTGATGGACATTCAAAGTGTAACACTGAAAAATGAAATAACAATGAAAAAAATCACCAAATATATAACGATACTGACAATGGCCCTGGTATTGGTTTCCTGCGGAGAAGATTTTCTGAACCTCACTCCCGGCGACCGGTCAGTGGCCGATGATTTTTACAGAAACGAAGAAGAAATCATGACAGGAACCGCCTCCTTATACGGTTTGCCATGGTTTAGCTTCGATGAACGCTTTTCATGGCTTGTAGGCGATTGTATGGCAGGTAATCTGTACTATACCTATACTCAGGAAGGACAATTTTATTATGTTACTTTCACAGCCGGAAATTCTTTTATCTATGCTGGTTGGATAGGTCTATTCAGGGTAGTAGCATATGCCAATGTTATTATCCACGATATGCCCCATATAGCTTCTGAGCATGGCGTAGACGAAAATATTATTAATGAAGCAATAGCAGAAGGAAGATTTATCCGGGCTGTGGCATATTATCATCTCGCTGAATTATGGGGGGAAGTACCTATCGTCGACAACTCATCTGAACTGGTATCGGCTAACGAAACCTCCTTACCCAAGAATACACGTGAAAGTATATATGAGTTTATTCGCAGAGACCTGGTCTACGCTGCCGAAAACCTTCCTGAAACCGAAAGCGAAGAAGGCCGTGTAACCTCATGGTCGGCCAAAGGAATGCTGGCTAAACTACATATCACAATGGCACAAAATGGCGATGACGAAAGTTTTGCATTGGCACGGGACTATGCCCGGGATGTAATCGAAAACAGTCCGTATTCCCTATTGGAAAATTATGCTGATCTGTTTCTTGCCGATAATGATAACAACAGCGAATCACTTTTTGCTTTGCAATGGATTGCCGGCGGTTATGCTCTCGGAAATACCCGGAATGTCAACTGGGCGCGTTCGAGTGTTATTGCCGATCAGCAATGGGGAGGCGGAAAAGGTTGTACCTACGATTTTGTGCAATGTGTTGAAGATGATGATCTGCGTCGGCCATCAATATATATGACCCTTGGCGATTATTATTCCGAATTAAATACCGATGAAGGAGGCTACACCTACCAGTTTGAAACTCCTGATCCTTCTAATCCGGAAAATAATATCGAAAGTCCGAATGAAGTACTGAACCACTTGAAAAAGTTCGTGGTAGGACGCGAAAATGTGGGGAATAACCAGGATGGCGGAAACAATATGTACATGCTTCGGTTAGCCGATCTGTATCTGATTTATGCAGAAGCCGTGCTTGGAAATGCTTCATCAACAAACGATGCAACAGCCCTGGGTTATTTCAATACCATTCGTGAAAGGGCCGGACTGGATCCTTTGGAACAAATCACCTTTGCCGATATTCTCCATGAACGCCGTGTTGAGTTTGCTCTTGAAAGCATGCATTGGTACGATATTAAACGTTATTATTATCGCAACCCGGCTGCTGCCATGGCTTATCTGAACGGACAGCAACGCCATGTTACTTACTATCGGATCGACGGGGATAATGATCCCAACAGTCTTGACAGCTATACCTTTAACACCGATACTGAACCCGTGGTTGTGAATGAATCCTATATGTTTTTGCCTATTCCCGAATCGGAACTCTCCAATCCGCTGCTCGATCCCGATGTCGAGGCTGAGGAATATGAATTCGACGATTAATACATGAAAACTTTAAATAGTTCAAATATGAAAAATACTATATATAAAGCTCTGTTCTTTTTGAGCCTGACTTTGCTGACTACAGTATGCTTTTTTTCCTGTGAGGAAAAATCAGACAACGGAGGTACCCCTTCAGTCGATTATATCCGTCTTACCAACCCGGAAAAAGCCGATTCAGCTATTACGTCTGCCTTCATGGGACAATTAATAGCCATTATTGGTGAGAATCTCTCCGGCGCCCGAAAAATATGGTTTAACGATCGTGAGGTTACTCTTACTCCTACCTATGTTACTGATAATTCAATTCTTGTCAACGTATCACGGGAAGTTCCTTTAGAAAAGACTGATAAAATGACAATTACTTTTAGCAGCGGATACAATCTTGAATTGGATTTTGTTGTGGACATTCCTCCTCCTGCCCCGGAATCAATGAAATGTGAATTCCTGCCTGACGGAGACACGGCAGTAATTTACGGTGATTATTTTTTCGAACCTCTTACGGTTACTTTTGCCGGAAACAGGGAAGCTGAAATCATCAGCATTGAAAAAACAGAATTAGTAGTGAGTATTCCTGCCGGAACAGAACCGGGTCAAATTGTTTTCCAGAATATCTTTGGTACGGTATCATCACCATTCTTGTTCAGGGACAACCGGAACACCATAGTGAATTTTGATGATAAGCCCCATGAAGACTGGACAGCGGCAGTTATTTCTTCGGATACGTCGATATACGATCCTGTATCTGGTAATTATGGATTAATTGCTTCCAGCAGTGCAAGTGCCTGGAATTGGGAAAATAATATGGCTATTTTTTGTTGGGGCGAAGGTGTCCGTGACACAGAAGAACCCCTTGCCCAAGGTATCGTTTCTGAAATGGATTTTAAATTCGAAGTAAATGTACAAATTCCCTGGTACGATATACGGATGGAAATATACTTCTCACCTTATGGGGAAGAACATGGAAGGGATAATGTCGATCCTTCCTTTGCCCGTTGGAAACCTTGGGCTGACGGAGCTTACACAACCGATGGATGGGTGACAGTTACAATTCCCATGTCGGAATTCTGGTTCGACAAGGACGACGGAAACGACATGGAAGAAGGAACTCAGCCTCTTGAAAGTTTCACTGGGTTAACCAATTTAAATATGATGGTCTTTGGTCCTCAGGAAACAGATGAATCAAACACATACCCGGTACAGATCTTTATCGATAACATCCGGATAGTCCCTCATGATGTCGAATGATATAATGATCTTTAAACTTTAAAAAGTTGTTGGTTTTAGTAATAACTGATTCTTACAACGAAAGATTGAAAATAAGCCGGCATTCTTCGCCGGCTTATTTTATTTCGGATTTTCCGGTCTTTCTACCGATAAAAAAGTATCGCCTACCGGCTAACTCTGACATTTAACAGATCGTCTGCAGCTATCAATTACTATTGTTTTATCTTTACACAATTATTTTAAATCGACTCAAAATGAAAAAATCGAATATTGCACTTATCGTTCTGGCCGGACTGGTAGGCCTGATCCTTTTTTTAGCTGTCATCGGATTTTTCTATTATAAATCGAATTACAACCGAATGATGACCCGTAAAGTTAACGTAGAACAACAGTGGTCAAATGTAGAAAGTGTTTATCAGCGACGAGCGGACCTTATCCCGAATCTTGTGAATACAGTAAAGGGATATGCCGACTTTGAAAAGGAAACACTTACAGATGTTATTGAAGCGAGGGCCAAAGCTACCTCTGTGAATATCGATGCCGAAAATCTGGATGCCGCTACATTCAATCAGTTTCAGCAGGCCCAGGAGGGTTTGACATCCGCCCTCTCCAGGTTGATGGTTGTCGTGGAAAGATATCCCGATCTCAAGGCCAACCGGAATTTTCTGGATTTGCAGGCCCAACTGGAGGGAACTGAAAACAGGATCGCTGTTGAACGTATGCGGTATAACGAACAGGTAGGTAATTATAACAGGTTCATTAAAATGTTTCCCAGGAATGTGATCTTTCATTTTCCCGAATTACCTTATTTTGAAGCGGAAGAAGGATCAGAGGTGGCACCAACCGTAGAATTTTAACATGAAAATCAACTATGGCAACAGCAGAACAATTATTTACAAAAGAAGAAAAAGACAGGGTATTGGAAGCTATCAGATCAGCGGAAAAAAACACTTCGGGGGAAATACGTGTTCACCTGGAAAATAAATGTTCTGAGGATGTACTTGACCGGGCATCTTTTCTTTTCGGAAAACTCAACATGCACAAAACCGAAAAACGAAATGGTGTGTTGTTCTATATCGCTGTTCAGGATAAAAAATTTGCGATCCTTGGCGATGGAGGGATCAATGACGTTACACCCGATGATTTTTGGGATTCCATTAAAGAAATAATGGCTTCCTTTTTCAGAGAAGGCAAATTCTCTGAAGGACTTGCAAAAGGAATAGAAATGGCCGGAAATGCATTACAGGAGTATTTTCCTTACCAGGCAGACGATGTAAATGAACTTGATGATGACATTTCATTCGGAAAAAACTGATCAGTCATGAAAAAAATCCTTACAACCTATATTCTCCTCCTCTTTTCTCTGTTTTCCATTTATGCCGTATGGATCCCCGAAAAGCCTTCCCCACCACGTCTGGTAAATGACTTAGCAGGTATGCTTACGGGAAATGAAGCACAACAACTGGAAAACAAGCTGGTTGGTTTCAGCAGACAAACATCCACTCAGATCGTTGTTGTTACCTTGCCTTCTTTGCACGGAGA
>JASFVU010000013.1:0-14204 GCA_050049665.1 Bacteroidales bacterium
GATATTGAATTTGAGTACGTTATAATAGATCTTATTGTTTTGAGCGTAAGAGTAAATGGCATCGGAACAGTTTTTAATGGTGTTATAGCAGATAGTAACAGATTTTCCGTCGATCACCCTGATGCCGTTTTCTCCTCCTTCGATCGTGCAATTATCGATCAGGTTTTTATCGGATTCCGCTCCATAGATATAGATGCAACTGATGGCCTTTTCCGCAATCACATGCAGGTTCCTGATCGATACATCAGTTTTACTGAATAATTTCAGTGCAGTCTCTTCCGAGTTACTGACTATTACCGGCTTTTCTCCTTCACCGTAAGCACCCAATTCCACATTGTCTGCATAAATGCTGACCTTTGATTCGTTTGCCCTGGTCCCTCTTTTCTGAAGATACCTGTATCCTTCTTCCCACTGAACATCACTCCACGAATTGAAGGGATGGTCCGGAGAGCCGTCTTCCAGCACATCGTTTTTATTTTCCGGATCGATGTAAACTGTTGGTGGTACACTCTTGATGAATGTAACGGTCACTTCGGCAGTATTGCTTTCCGGTATTTCACCGTCATCCTCGACCTTGACGGTCAGATTGTATTCAAGCTCGGAAAGATCGAACACATTTTCATCGGTTATGCTCAAATCACCCGTTCCGGGTTCCAGAAAAAATATTTCTGATTCATTGCCTTCTTCGATAGAAAAAGAAAGCAATTGTCCTTCATCCGGATCATCGGCAGGAATCCTGCCTATAAAGCTGCCCGAAAGTTTTTCCTGTTTTATAATGAAATCCCGGTTCTCAATCGTTGGAGGATGATTAAGAGCGGGAGAAGGATCTGGGTCATCATTGCTTACAGAATTAAAGCTTATTATACCTTTCCATCCGGTTGTACCTCCATCGATATTTGTTGAAAATCTTATTGTTAAATATCTGGTTGAACTAGAAATATGCATATCTGACTTGTTTGAATACCCTGCAATTAATTTAAGGAGATTGGAGTCTGTTCTTTTACCATCGTAAAAAAATAGAAAATCACCTCCTCCAATGGTGTGGTCCCAATTTATGTCAACAATGTTTCCTTCACCGGCATCAATAACATAAACTTCATCCATACATGGTGAGTAAGGTTTGCCATATTCAGAATTAGAAATTTCTTGTTCTGAAATTATCAATTGATCATATGAGAAATCCCTCTCAATAATTTCATCCGGAGTTGACAATTTTTCATTCGTGGAATGTAAGTTATGAGTTCCAAATGTAGGATCATTAATAGGTTTATAAACACAGAAATTATCAAAGTATGCATAACACTCTGTTATTGGCTCATATTCTTCTCCACCGCCGCCATAAAAATTTGAAATACGAATAGCATCTATCTTCATGCTATCGTTTTCTACAAGCATAAGTTTTAAGTTTGATTCCTGATGAATTAGCCTGCCATCTATCCATAGTTCTTTAATACCATCATTGTTAGCAACGCCATTAGTAAATGTATTCATTACTATCCTCTGAGTAATATTGTACCAATTGTTGTTGGATATGTATGTTGAATCAAAATAGTATTCTTCCCCTGACCAAGGACAATATCCCTTAGTATGATCATAATGGTATGTAAAAATTTTTCCTGCTTGTTTGAATAAATTTATACTTCCAAAACCATCATCTGCATCAGGACAACTGCCCGATGGATAGGGCGGCAAGCTGCCAAATCCCGGCAATTTACCTCCTGCTGTACTGTTCCAATTTTTAGACAACTTAATATTGTAAGAAAAATAGAGTTCATCATAATCTTTTCCTAAATCAATATTAGTTTGAAAACCAACAGATGTTTTTTGAGCTTCATGTGTAATCTTCAGAACTTTAGTAGGAGTCCCATTTATTTCATCCATTACTATTTCAGATGAATTATGGCTAAATAAATAAACAATGTCAAAATCTTCTTTAATTTCATCATCCGTATAATTTCCAATCAACTCACTTTCAAAATCCCAGGAGTGATAATATTCAAAATCTTGACCATTTGCTACCTCTGGTAAATATAAACTCATCAATAGACAAATCACAAATCCTTTCGTACAATCAACCCTTTTCATGCCTCAAGTTTTAAAATTGATTAATAGTTAATAATTGTGGATAAAAACATAAAATGTTTTGATGAGTATACGTTTTTTTTTGACAAATGTTGCCGCTTTGTATTGAAAGGTTTTAACATTATGATTAATCACTTTTATTGCTTAATCAAATTGATTTATATGACGTTGTTGTATTTATTAATTGATGTCAAATTTTATTATGTCATCCTATAATTTTTATAACAATTAAAACTTAGCATTTTGCTGAAGTTTTGAAAAATCAATAGAAATATTTTTTAGTATAAAAATTAGTCACGATTTTGTCAATGGAGATAATCTTAAATACTGGGATTGACTGGTTAAAAGATATGGAGAAAGTTGTACAAAAAAATATGGTCTTTCCTGATAAGGAAAATACGGAATAGTTGAATGTATATAGTTTCATTAATATAAAATGGGAGAGATATAGATATATTTGTAGTTTCAATTGCTAATTAATTTTTTTAAGATGAATGAACAAGAAATAAAGAGACTAAAATATCGAAGACAATATATTATTGGTCCAGATGATATTAAATGCCCATTTGAAAATGTTCGAATAAATATAAATGACAAATACATTTGTTATTCCCATGCAGATCTTGTAACAACTGAATATTCAGAAGGCAATAAAAAGATTATTCTACTTGGAGATATGTATGATTATAATAATACAAACATGATGAATATTGAGATCATTAGAGACTTGTTTATACATGATTTCAATGAATGTCTTGAAAAAATTTCTGAGTTTGCCGGAAGATATGTTCTTATTTATTGTATTGGTGATGATATCAAGATCATGCATGATGCGTCTGCTTGTAGGAAGATTTTCTATGCAGAGAAAAATGGTTTTATTTTATGTGCATCAACACAACACTTGCTTGCTAAAGTTGCGAATTTTAGAAGAACCTCAAATCCAGATTTGTTGGCGTATTATAATTCTTCGGAGTTCATTGATAATTTAAAATCTAATATCGGTGATTACACGATTTATGATGAAATTCGACAGGTTTTGCCGAATCATTTTCTTATTGTTGAACCTCTTAAAATAGTGCGATACTGGCCTAACCAGAATTTAAATGCTTTATCCCCAGATGAATGTGTTGAACAATCTGTATTGATGATAAAAGGATATATTGAAGCTGCTGCAAAACGTTATGGACTCATGATACCTGTGACATCTGGCTATGATAGTAGAATACTTTTAAGTGCAACTAAAAATATTGCATATAAAATATTTTATTATCTGAATTTTTCAGATCATGTTAAGAAAACAGGGGAATACAAAATACCTCAGAAAATTCTTTCGAGGCATAATATCGAATTCAATTTATTGGATTATGATCAACAAGTTGATAAAGATTTCGAAAAGATATATTATGAGAATAATCCACTGGCTAATGAAGATTTCTTGTCAATTATTTATAATTATTATTTGCGATATTCCGATAAATTAAACTTACCAGCGGGTACAATTCCTATTATTAAGGGCTTGTATCACAGTAAATCTAAAGAGATAAATTCTCAGCTACTTTCTCAATTGTATAATGTTGAGAAGTTTAATATTGCACGGCAGTTTTATAAAGATTGGCTCAACGAAGCGATGGAAATATCTGATCGATTTGGAATCAATGTTTTTGATTTATTGTATTGGGAGGATAGGACATGTAATTGGGGAACGCAAGTTCAATTGGATAAAGATATAGCACAAGATGAATTTGTTCCGTTCAATTCAAGAAAACTAATAGTAACTATGTTAGCTTATGATGAAAAGCGGAGAAAGAAACCTTATTTTGAACTAAATAAAGAAATAATCAGAAAGTTGTGGCCAGAATTGCTTAAATATCCATTTAATCCCTCCTTTAAACATTTTATAAAAGAAATCCTAATTTATTTAAAGTTGTACGAAATAGTAATGAAACTGCAAGGGAGATTGAAGTATAGAACCTCTTAATATCATATTATCTGCAAATAAGGCTCTCTGTTTTTGGAAATTCTTGAGAAAGGAAAAAATTTCTTTTAATAATAACTATTTAAAGATTGTATAATATATTCAGATTACGCATAACTAAGTAAGATTACTTTCCATTTTGTTAAAAATAATTTGGATCGAGAATTCATAGTAATGGTGATAATCAATGGGAGCAAAAGAAAGAAAAGAGATATGACAGAGAAATAAATCAATAAAGATTCAGAATGCTTTTCAGATGGATTTTATATATTGAGTAATTATCTGTTTTATAGATTGACTCCTAATACCATTTTTTAACATTTCAGATGCATAATAAGTTACCACCGAAGTACAGATCAGATCAAATAAGGTGTATTCCGATTGCCTATTTTGCATGATGATCTTTTTAAAGTTTTTGTACATCGCATCATGTCCTTTGGACCGGATGAATCTGAATTTTCGTTTTATCGTTCCGTTCTTTTTTATGTGTATCAGAGAAGTGAAATCGTTGATGAAGATCGTTTCGTTTTCGTAGCGTATCTCTATTTTTTCCTGTACACCTCTCAATGAATTTCCTTTATCGGATGCAGTAATATTCAATACGGAACCGTTTTCGTAACAAACGGATATCAGGGGGCTTTCCTTATCTTCCGGAGGCGCCATGACATTGATCTCGACCGGTTTGCTCCTGATCCAGTAATTGGCCAGGTCAAACCAGTGCACGGCATTGCCGGTGACCCTTGTTCCCTGGTTCTTCCAAAAGTACCAGTGATTGGGATTGATCAGCACCTCTTTGACAGAACACGTTACAACCAGCACCTTTCCGTCCACTTGCTTTCTGACATAATTTGAATAACCGATAAATCGCCTGTTAAAACCGAATTCCAGTTTTGCTCCCCGGTTGAATAGTGTGATCAGCTTCTGAAGATCGTCAAGGGTAACTGCCGGTGGTTTTTCTATAAAAATGGTCGCATTGGGATTTGCTTCATATACCTCGCGGGCAATGGATGCATGGCTGGAGTGATAGGTAGCTATGATCACATAAGGATCTTCGACCTGTTTTAATGCATTGTAGCTGTGATGGGGGAGCAAAAAGTGTGTTGTAAAATGAAATTTCTTTTCAAATTGTTTTGCCAGCTCAGCATTGAGATCGACACAGGCTATTTTCCGGATCTTTTTAAAATGATGCATGATAAACATTTGTACATAGCCTCCCAATCCATAAACGAACAGCCCGTTGTGATATCGGACCTTAACCGGATTTTCCATGACACCCAGGCTGATCTTATCCACAGATTTACCGCCAAGTTTTTCATAAT
The DNA here is from genome assembly GCA_050049665.1 of Bacteroidales bacterium. Lineage (GTDB taxonomy): Bacteria > Bacteroidota > Bacteroidia > Bacteroidales > UBA10428 > UBA10428. Next base: position 5,377 of record JASFVU010000013.1, read on the forward strand.
CCGATTCATCTGTGAACTGATTGAAACAGGGCAGGTATTCATCGGTCTTTTTTTCTATTTCCCTGTAATTGATCTCAAAATACGGGATAAATTCATTTTTTAATACAAATTCTTCCGGATTTGTCTGAAACTGAACGGATATATTCAGATATGAATTCCCGTCAATTGTTGCTTTCAGAACGGTCAGGTAATTTCTCTGGGGAAGTCTGTGTGCAAAAGCTTTCCGAAGGGTAATGAACAACCCTTCTCTGAAAATGAAAAAAAACAGCTTCATCCATTTATTGTCAAAATCAGGACGATTTCTCTTTTCACTCAGGAACTGTTTTACTTCAATCCGTTCAATTCCTGAAAGTCTGTTCAATTGTTCCAGGTGCTCCATGGTGGTGTATATTTAAGCTCTGACTCTCTGTTTGTGCCTCTTTAATTTCTGCAAAAGATGAATTATCTGAAATGCCTGTTGTAGATAAGCATAAATTGCTTAAACCGGTCATTCCATGTGTTCTGCCTTGCAAAAGTTATTCTTAATTTATGCAATTCTTCCGTATCCTCAGAAACTGCCCTGTCGATCATAGCTGCAAGATCTTTTTCTTCATTCAGGATGTATACCGACTTTTCCGGGAATTTCATTTTTTTCAGGTCGGGCAGGTTACTGACAACCGCAGGTTTTCCATGGGAAAGGTATTGCCATAATTTGTTTGGCGTTGTTCCTGGTTTTACCCATTTCAGGTTATACAGAGCAACGCCTACATCCAGCTTTTCCAACTCTTTTGAAAGCTCCCCGCCTTTTAGTACACCGGTGATCCTGATATTGTCCTTGTATTTGAGTTTTCTGACAAATGATCTTTCAATGGGGCCGATTAAAACAAGCAAAAATCTGGGATCACCGGCAATCTGATCTACTGCTTCAACAGAAAACTGTCTTTTGTTAATAACTCCCATAAACCCGACTACTATCTTACTATTCCCCGATTTACGCACATACTTCGCCGAAACTTTTCCTGCCGAAACCCCCAGTGGTATTTCATAAGAATTCCTGTTGTACTTCTTCAGCTTATTACTCAGGTAATTTGCAGTGGCAACACAAAATACAGCCCCTGAAGCAACCTTACGTTCACATCCCGCGATGTACCGATCGATCAGGGGACTCTGGTATTTGCTGTTGCCTATGTATTCGTCATTGCAGTAATAGACCACATCGGAATAATATTTGAACAATTGGGTAGCAGTAAAATCAAAATTGATAACGGTAATTTCAGAGTAGATCTTTTTTAATTTCGGGAACAGCCAGTTCTGGTACAACTCATTGATTACCGGCAGACGGTAGCGAAACCGGTAGTCAATGGGAAAATACGGTTCTACAAGGGTTATATTGGGTTCGGGCTCAGATATCCTGATCCTCGGAAGCCCTGTTTTATTCAGGCTTACAAAAACAGTTTTGTATTTTCCGGAGGCTGCAAAAGTAAACTGATGCCTTGCTCTGTGAGGTTCATTCCAGGCAGTAATGGTATTAATCAGGAATTTTGGTTCCATGAACAAAACTCAATTGCTGTATTGATTGATCAGATCCCTTGATTCTTTTATATGATCATAGGATGAGGCTCCAAACAATACGGACTCGATCTTTTTTTGTTTGCATGCATATTCAAACGCCTCGGCAGGGCGCAATGCTCCGGCAGCCAGTACCTGCATGGCTACCGGGCGGAATTCCCGTTCGGCAATGGTCTTTTCGTACAATGTAGTACCACCCGACATGCGGAAGCCAATCTTGTTGATTGAACTGCACACAATAGGATTTTTGATCCCAGCCTGCTCAAGAACATCAAGGAGCTGAACCAGGTTCATGGTGATATATCCCGGTTCTGCATTGTATTTCTTAATAATATATGAATGGTATGCAGGAAATATCTCCTTCATACCCAATCCGAGGATAAGGTCGGTTAAAACATTCTGTATAAATATGACAGGCGTGTCAATGCCTTTGAACATTTTCATTTCCGCATCGATCAGCAACTCCATCATTGCAATGAAATCTTTCTTGGCATAAGCCATCCCTCCTTTCGCAATTGTGCTGAAAATATTTCCGGGCAGGTATTCTTTCAATGCTCCGACAATACCCAGTTCCGTGACAGCATTGGCGTATTTATGGGCATAAGGCATACACGGGAATATTTTGTATCCTTTATAGCGTTGGGGATTGGCCCTGATATGATCACAAATTCCCGAGATCCTGTCGTGTGTAGTACACATAAAAGTAGTTATACCCAGGTCAAGGGCCGTATCCAGTACCCTGATGATAGCATCATTGCTTGCAAACCTTATTGACTGAGTCCTTGCTTTTTCATCGGACAAATGATTAACAGCAAAGAATTGATTGTCTCCAAATAATATTCTATCCATTGTTTAGCCAGATTTTTTCTTGATTAATTCAATAACAGAATCTGTTTTTAGGGCAGATTCAAATGAATTTACATTATCATTGGTACCCGATTTTATGCATTTCGCAAAGTAGTCAACTTGTGACGAATATTCCTCCCCTCTTAAATAAAAATCCACCGGTTCGGTAAGGTCCGTAATGTATCTCATATTCCATCCTTTTTTCAGCCCCAACTTTTTATTCTCTTTTTTCAGGTAGATCTTCATTTCCTGGGCATCTGTAATGATCTTCCCTTCTGTTCCCTGAACGGTGATCTGAGTAGACATCTTCCGGTAGGTTTCTTCACTCCAGTTAACGCTCAACTGGCCGCTCAAACCGTTATCAAGAAAAAGTGAACCGTATACAGCGTCTTCCACCTCTTTTGAAAATATCTTTTTTAGCAAGACACCATCAACGTCCCTTATATTATCAAGGACAAATTCGATCAGGTTGATCACATGCGATGCATAATCAAAAAGGCACCCTCCGCCTTCAGAACTGACAGATCTCCATGTACTTTCTTTTCTTTTTACCACAACGGGTCCGTATGCTTCGCCATGAAAATGATAGATCTCTCCGATCACCCTGTTCTCAATTAGTTTCTTCAGAAAATTGAATGTACCTATAAACCGGTTATGATAACCTACCTGATTTACCAGATTGTTTTTCTTAGCTTTTTCTACCATTTTTTCCCCTTCTTCAATGATCAGTGCAAATGGTTTTTCACAAAAAACATGTATTCCTTTCTCAAGGGCATATGTCACCATTTCAGCATGATACTTTGTAGGCGTTGCCACGAACAGGGCCTCCGGACCTGACTCATCGATCAGTTTTTTATAGTCACTGAAGGTATCATATGAACCATATTTTTTCATGGCTTCCAGAATTAAGCCGGAAGAATCGCAGACCGCTGTCAGATCCAGATCACGATGTGCATTGATGATGGATGCATGGGATAATCCCATTTTACCTAATCCGATGATTCCTGTTTTTATCATGTGCTTTTAAATAGACAATTTATTGATTAACAGTTTTTTTATTAACTCGTATGTTTCTTTTCCTTTTCCCAGCAGTTCCTTGTTGGGTTCCTGATTTTGCCTGCGTTCCAGGAAATCCAGTGCGACCTGGCCTGTCAGTGCCGGTTCATGTACCATCATATGGTTCCTGATGAGGTATTTATCGACATCCAGTAATTCATCCTGGTATACCGAAATTGTCGGTATACCCAATACGGCAAGCTCCCTTGTCATAGTACCTCCGGCACCAATAAACAGTTTACAGTCTCCAGCGATTTCTTCCAGGCTAAGCGGCTTAACCTGTACTGTGATGCCTGAGAACTGCGGTTCCCTGTAATGTTTTGCCTGTTCTTCTCCCCTGGGGAGCAAAATGATCTTTACTTTATCTTTAAGAAACGATATCAGGTCATCCATGAAATTCAACGATCCTTTATAATACTGTGCGATCCAGGGTTCGGGACGAACATAGACAAGCAGTCCGGTATTTTTCTTTTTTTTGATTTTTGCATTCCACAAATAAATACCCTCTTTCACACCGGGATATTGTATGATTTTGGAATCCCTGGCCAATTGCTTGTGAACCTTTTTTTTATCCAGAAATTCAGGAATAAGGATTTTTTTTGCGAATGTAAATGCCGGTATATTTCCCATGGCATGTTCATTGTCATTCATATAAATGGAGGGTATCCTTAAAAACCAGGCTGCTACCGGACTGTGAAAGGAGCTTTGGGAAACAGCTACTTCCGGCTTCAGTTTTTTCAGGTATTTGTACAATTGCCATACCCTTACCGGGTATCCGAACAGTTTGCTGGACAATTTCCCGCCATAATGTTTCCCGACTACTCTATAGGTAAATCCGTGCAGGTCCAGCAAATCGATTGTGTTAGCCAGAGGCCTGCAGGTAATGATCACCTCATGGTCTCTCTGCAGATCTTTGATCATGGCTGAGAACAGGTTGATGTGAGGTGAGTTGGATAAGTCGAACCAGATTTTCATACTTTTAAAGAGTAAAAGAACTCAAATGTAATGATGTTCGCTGATTTAGCCAGAACTCACAGAGTTATATTTGATAAATGATTTATTTATTTTTACCGGTTTCAATTTTTATCCTATTAACGATATGGGGATTATTTATTTGGATACAATTTATATATACTCATTGCATAAAACATCCAGGCCTGGGCCCATCGCATATAAGGGATTTTGGAGGTGAAACCTCTTTTTTTCTGAAAATAGAAATAACCTTTTTTATCCTGCATATGATCAATTGTCCAAGCCAGGATCTTTTCCGCCATGGTTCTGTTTTCTTCAAGACGGCCAAGTCTGTGCAAAGTAACAAGGAACTGTGCCGGAGCATGTATATCGATCGGATATAAAGCATTATTATAATATTTGCATCGTCCGTCTTTAAGGAAGAATGTGTTCATATAGTATTCGAATCCCTTTTCTATATTTTTTTGATAACTGGTATCTCCTGAGTATTTCTGGTATTCGGAGAGGCATTCCAGGTTATAGCCGGTATGAAAGTTATCGATCCACTGATGAAAAGGAAGAGTGCTGTATGTCCATGAACCATTTTCTTTCTGATGTTTGATGCAGAAATCAACTGACTTTTTGGCTTCGGATAAAAGAATTGTATTGTTTGTATATGTATAGATCCTGGATAGCAATCTGGATCCTAACAACGTGGCATTAAATACCTGGGAATGATCGAGAGGCGAATAAGAAAATGAGAAATTGCCGTTTTCATCGTATGTCCTGTTAAGATCTTTGAGTATAAACTCTGAGATCGAGACAGCAGATTTCAACAGTTTTTCATCTTTCAGGATATCATATGCGTCCAGCAGTGCATAGCCAATAAATACTGAGGCTACAATGGTTGGTGTGTATTTGGGCTGGAAGAAAGCTCTTGATTCCCAGTCAAAGTTATAACCCCAGCATGCCCCTGAATAACCGGGGGTTTTGAGTGCAATTATTTTATCGGCAAGAAACCTTATTGTCCGTATATATTCTTCCCGTTTCTCGGTTTTATATAAATTGCAATAACCATTTAAGAATAAACCGAGACCTTTGGGATTATGATCTTTGGCTATCAGAAGCGGGATTCTGAGATTTACAGGATTTCTTTTGAATGTCTGTATCCAAACCAGCCGGAAAAATTTACTGTTCCTGATGCCGGGAAGCACATTAAAAATTTTACTGTTTAATCCGTCATATGGATCCCATCCTTTAAAATTTTCCTGTTCACAATAATTTTTCAGCTTTAAAAAACTTTCATGAAATTTTTCTTTCTCCATACTGAATTTGTTGTTCTTACTTATGAAAGTTCTATATCCTGAGGCAAACCCGATGCGAGTGAATCTTCAATTTTAAACGTAGTAAGGGTAGTGAGGCAGATGGAACGGAAATCAATAGGAGAACCGTTTCCTGACGCAATCGCTTTCATAAATGCCCCGACTTCTTCTTTATGGCCTTTCCCGTTTGTTTTGAATAGTTTTTCTTTGTTGTTACTGTATAAGGCTCCTTTCCTGAAATCATCAATAACGAAAACCTTATTCCCTCCGTAAATTTCAAATCGTTCCTTGGGAAGGGCTTTATCTCCGTTTGCCGTGTAGATCAGATTACCGACTGATCCGTCTGTGAATTTGACCGTAACAGACAGGTTATCGTCGCTTTTTATTTTGCTGCTTCCGGTAGCTATCGATTCGGCAAATACCCTTACCGGTTCGGAGCCGGTAAAGTATTGCATCAGATCAATGAAGTGACAGATCTCTCCTACAATTCTTCCTCCGCCGACTTTTGTTTGTGTCCAGTGGTCTCTGGGAATAAATCCGGCATTCACCCTGAAATTCATTACCAGGGGTTCGCCCGTGTTTGTAAATTCTTCTTTGGCTCTGACACTGATCTCCGCAAACCTGCGATTGAAACCAACCATTAATATAGGCGATCCTGACTTTTCATATGTTTCTGTTACTGATTTCAATTCTTCATAGTTCATAGTCAGAGGTTTTTCAACAAATGTCGCTTTTCCTTTTTGCAGGCACAGGTTTACGTATTTACTATGTGTATCATGCTGTGTGGCAATAAAAACAGCATTGATAGCATCACTACTCAGAATGATTTCCGGATCGGAAGAGGCATGATTGAAACCGAATTTCTGAGCGACATTTTTTGAATTCATCCCGTTCCTGGTAACTACCGTATCCAGAGATGCATGCAATTTTGCATTCGGGATCAGATAGGACTGGGCAAAACTGCCGGCACCAATGAATCCTGCATTGATATCCCCGGATGGTGAATGATTTACTTCTACATATTTCTTTTCCTGTGGTTTTTCAGCAGCATATTTTATCAGGATCCCCACATATTTTTCTTTTGTTTTTCCGAGTACGAGGTCATAGGCTTTCACCGCATCATCAATATCAAACGTATGGGTAGTCAATGGTTTGAGGTTGATGGACCGGTTTGCCAGTAATCCGAGAAAGGCTTCCATATTTCTTTGCTCTGTCCACCGTACATAGCCATACGGATAATCTATTCCCTCTTCCTCGTAATTTACATCGTATCTTCCGGGTCCGTATGAACAGGACATTTTCAATTCCAGTTCTTTCTGATAAAAATCAGGATCCCTTGGCACGTCCATTTTTACTGCTCCCACAACAACAACAGCTCCTTTTTTGCGAAGGATCCGTGCAGATAATTCAATGGGATCATTGGTCTGGCCCGCTGCTGTAATAATGACACTGTCAAAACCATAACCGTTTGTAAAATTTTCTGCAGCAACCTCCAGGTTCTTATCTTTTCTTGACAAAGCCGTTGCGGTTTTAGTCTGATTGGCAAGGTCCACCATGTCCGTGGAAACATCTATACCGAAAACATTGCAGCCATTGGCTTTGAGGATCTGGCAGGTGATCTGGCCCAGCAATCCCAGTCCGATCACGCATACATTGTCTCCCAGTTTCGGATCGGCTTGCCTTACGCCCTGTAAAGCAATGGCTCCCAGCGTTGTGTAGGCGGCATCCTGCAGGTCAACGCCATCCGGGATCTTTGCAACGAGGTTCTGGGGAACACTGACAATTTCAGCATGGGAAGCATATCCTAATCCTGCGCATGCCACCAGATCTCCCGGGCGGAACTTTTTTCCGGTATCCATTGAGGCTACTACGATGCCGGCACTGCTGTATCCGAGAGCTTTAAGCGAATCCAGCTTGGTCTTTACCTTTTCGAGAGTTGCTTTGAATCCCTCTTTTTTGTAATTCTGGAGGACCTGTTTTACCAGGTCAGGTCTTTTTTTTGCTTTGCCGATCAGGCTTGCCTGAGCAGTACTTACGGTTGTTTTTTCAGTTCCTGCGCTGATCAGGGAATAATGATTGGCTATTAAAATGTAGCCCTCGCTCACGGACGGAGATGGCAGGTCATCAATATACAATTCTCCGGTTTTAAAGTTCTGTATAAGCTGTTTCATGCTGTTATGTTCTTCATGTATTAAAAATAATTCTGTTTTTATGAATGTCCCGTACTAGTTCAATATCCATTTGCTGACTTTACTTGAGAATTCAGGCCAACTGTTTGTTCTGATAAACGATTCCAGTTTGTCTGTTTTTTTCACTTGTGCAAATTTATTATCATTTAGTATTTGAATAATCTCATCGTAATGGCTGTAAGTCTTAATAAGTCCTTCTTCCTGAAGATCCCTGAATGCTCCGGTAGAAGGTCCGATAACAAATCCTCCGTAGGAAAGACTATCCATCAGGGCTCCCGAGCTTAACACGGAATCTTTTTCATAAGTGAATAAAATAACTTTTGATCCTGAAATTAGTGCTTTTAATTCTTTTTCCGGGATATATCTGTTGTCAAGCCGTATATTATCGTTGCAATATGATTGAATCGTCGAAAGATATTCTTCAGGATTTACTTTGCCTGCCAGAACTATCTTGTATTTATTTTCCAGTCCGTTGTCATACAGGTACTTTAAGAATTTATCGATCCCTTTATAGGGGATCAGTGATCCCCATATCAATATGTCAACCGGTTTTTCTTTTTTTATTTTTGCGTATTTCTTTTCCAACGGATGAGGAAAATATCTAATCTTTTCCGGTTTACCGATTTTGAATCCGGAAAAATAACGGACACCTTCATTAGAATGTGTAATAATAGAATCACTGTGTCTTAATACAAATCTGAATAAATACGCTTTCAGGAACCTGTTGGATGAATAGTGAGATTGTTTGTTGTGCATGGTCCATATGATCTTTATTTTCATTGCTTTTAATAAAGGCATTATGGAAATAAAAAAGAGACTTTGTATCCATCCGGCTTTTTTATCGGGGAGATCCTCAATCCAGTTTAAAAACAGGTAGTCTATTTTTGTCAGATACTTATACAAGTCAAATATTCCC
>JASFVU010000311.1:0-4492 GCA_050049665.1 Bacteroidales bacterium
ATATGGTAACCAACGGAAATACGGGCTACATCAGTTGCTGGGGTGACAATTCGGTAAAAATCGTTGACCTCGTCACCCATGAAATAACAGGATCGGTTGCCGCATCCTCGGGGCCGGACAAAATGGTCATTCAAAACAACAAATTGTACATCCTGAATTCGGGAGGCTGGGGTGTAGACTCAACCATCACCGTGGTAAATGTGAATACCAACGAAGTCACCGGCAGCATCGAAGTAAAATACACCCCGACAGACCTGGTTGTTGACCCGCAGGGAGATATATGGGTACTTTGCTTCGGCAAGATTATTTACGGCACGGAAGATCCCTATCCTATTCTTGAGGAAACCGCTTCAAAACTTTACAGGATCGATACGGAAACCGACAGGGTCACCGAAGAAGAAACACTTTTTGAAGACCAGCACCCCATGCACCTCGAAATAGACAATGCCGGGGTATTGTACATTGGCGGAGGGTATACTTTTGATGGAATATGGAGCATACAGGAAGACATGCTTCCCGGCAGCAGGAATAAAATCATCAGCGGCGATTATGCCTATGGCTTCAACATTGATCCCAATACCAATGTATTGTACCTGACATTTGCCCCCTCCTATACCTCGCCGGGGATCATTAAAAGGTATACTGCCAACGGGACTTTACTGGGAGAATACGAATGCGGGATCGGTCCGAACGGCGTTGTATTTACAATGCCTTAAACGATACCATTGCAGATCTGCTGATGTGGGAAATCCTTCTCTGTACTCTTTGTGGGAAAGCAAATGAATAATCACAGAGGGTACGGAGAGCTATCCCTTTATCACTGCCAACGGATTTAACTCCACCCTGATATCCACCAGGTCACGCTGATTCTCCATCACCTCATCGATGTTCTTGTATGCCGATGGGGCTTCATCCAGATCACGCTGGTGCCGGATAGCATGAATGATGCCCAGCCGGTCCAGTTTCCTGAGCTCTGTTTTCAGGTCGAGGGTACGCTGTGCCTGCCTCCTGCCCATGACCCTGCCGGCACCATGCGAACAACTGTGAAAGCTCTCAATGTTTCCCCTGCCTTCCACAATATAGCTTTTTGTCCCCTGTGACCCCGGGATAATTCCCTCCTCACCTGCTTTTGCACTGGTAGCTCCCTTGCGGTGAACAAACACATCTTTCCCGAAGTGATGTTCCCTGGAAGCATAATTGTGGGCTATATTAATAAAATGTAATTCGGAAAAAGCCTGTCCGAAACGATCTTTAAAAACCGATCGGATCCTGTTCATCATCAGCTTCCGGTTGGCAAAGGCAAAATCCACACAATATCCCATTTCAGCCAAGTATTTCCCCGCTTCGGGCGTTTCAACAGGCAGAAAGGCCAGGTCGGCGGATCGGGGGACCTCGGTATGCCATTGCTCATTCAGCTTTTTTGCCAGTCTGTTATAATGATCAGCCACCTTCTTTCCCAGGTTCCTGCTTCCCGAATGGACCATGATCCAGATATGCCCGTCGGATCCTTTCTGAATCTCGATAAAATGATTTCCCCCTCCCAGGGTGCCTATCTGCTCACGTGCATTTTCGAATTCCTGCCCGACAATACTGTCCTCAGGTACAACCGATGTTACGGGCATCAGTGAAAGTTCCTGCTTTTGTTTGTGGTGTTTGAACCCCAGAGGGATGAGCTTTCTGATCCCGCCCATGATCTGTTTCAACTGCTTTTCTTCGATTGTTTCCAGCGATGTCTTTACGGCACACATACCACATCCGATATCCACTCCTACGGCATTCGGAACGATCACTCCGTCTGTCGCCAGTACCCCGCCGATAGGCATACCAAAACCCTCATGTGCATCGGGCATCAGGGCTACATGACGATAGGAAAAAGGCAGGGCGGCAACGTTCTCTGCCTGCCGCATTGCCCCTTCCTCAATCTCATCAAGCCAGAGCTTTATGGGAACCCTTGCCGTAGTTATTACTTTCTTCATATTATACTGAATGCCCTCCGGTAAAATATCTCATCCAAACAAAGTTACGTTTAAGTTGATTAACTTTTGACCTGAAATGGAGAACAGAACAGCCATTTTCCCGAATATTTGTTATCTTTTAAAGCTAAATTTTAGGTCAACAATAAAATAACGTATAAAATGTTTGGTAATACTACACAATGGTTGACTTTCATTTCTCAATATTAATGTAACACGTCACCAGTGCCGATGAAACAGGTATCATTGCTAAAACCGGGTTTATCCATATTGTTCATGATCCATTGCTTTTTTGGTCTTTCACAGGGATTTACCGTTGCCGAAGGAAAATTGTACGATGCGAACGGAAAGGAATTCGTCCCAAAAGGAGTCAACCATCCGCATCTGTGGTATATCAGAGAATCTTATAAATCGCTTGACAGACTGGCAGAACTGAATGTGAACTGTGTCAGGATCGTCTGGGGAACGGACGGTACGGCAAAAGACCTGAAAGCTGCGATCGACCGGTGCATTAAGCTTGAAATGATCCCGATGGTGGAGTTGCATGACGGCACCGGGAATACAAGTGCCGAAAAGCTGATGAAGCTGGTGGATTATTACTGCCGCCAGGATATTAAAAAGATACTGCTTGCCCGCGAAAAGTACCTCCTTCTGAACATTGCCAACGAATGGGGCGACCATACTACTTCAGGGGAATACTGGAAAAAAAGCTACATGCAGGCCATTGATTCTTTGCGCCACGCCGGGTACAAGACCACCATTGTAATTGATGCACCGGGATGGGGACAGGATATATATCCCGTGTTCAGCTACCATGATGATCTTACTGCATACGACCCGGAAAAGAACCTGCTTTTTTCGGTACACATGTATTTCTCATGGAACGACCCGGAAAAAATAAAGACCGGGCTGGAGAAAGCCTGTCATGAAAAAATACCTCTGGTCATCGGTGAATTCGGCTACAATTACAACAATGGCGAAAACAACCTTGGCTGCAGGGTTGATCATAAAACGATCCTGAAGGAATGTCATGAGCATGGATCAGGGTACCTGGCCTGGTCGTGGACAGGAAACAACAAAGAAAATGCCTGGCTGAACCTGGCAGAACACAGCGATTGGAAAACTCTTACCCGCTGGGGAAAGGAGATCTTTGAAAGCGAATACGGTATTCTCAAAACAGCAAAAAAAGCATCGGTTTTTATTAAAGACCCGTAACGTGTTACATTTAATATTGAGAAATAAGATCTCAGGTAGTTTGCTTTTAGGTTATTACCCGCCCGCCTGCCTGAACTGCCGTATGGCAGACAGGGATGATTCCTTGCCCCAGCATCTAATAACCTAATTGCCAAAAGCTGTCACCAATTACATGATTAAACATTTAAACAACCCAACCTTCGCCCCGAGACCTCGGGGCTACGGCTGACAAAGCCAGCACCAGGTTCCCGGCAACCGGTAAACTGAGAACTACAAACCGTATTCCGACAAAATAAACTTGCTCTGGTCTGTCTGTGGCAACATCATCTCAATGAACTCATCTTCCCGGGACGGTATGGATTGCAGTTCTTCTTTCAGAATGGGAATATACGATGTTTCCATTTCCGGCAATACCATTTCCCCCGACTGCAATGCTTCCTCAAAGATCTCAATGGCCTTTAATGCCCCGTTCCTGGCACTTTCCACGTACGATTCCCCTTTCACGAGTTCTTTTGAGATCTCAATGACATTGGCGGGAGCCAGTACAAGAGCCTGAGGGTCGGTATACTGGTCGGAACTGACAAACAGGCGCTGCAGTACTTTCTGCGATTCCCTGCCTTCGCCTGTCGCCACATTCATAAGCCTTGTATCGTATTCCAGTTGCTCCATGTATACCGTGGGCGCCATACCGGCAAGCAGTTTTATGTTCTGGACGGATTCATTGCTCCAGAGATCGGCGCAGGCGGCCGCTATATTACCGAGCGGACTGAAATGGGCACAGGCCGAGGTTTTTCCCTCCATGGAAATGGGTGTCCCCGTGATGGCTTTTAAATAAGGCCCTTCGTAACCGCAATCCTTATCAGGGCCTACGGCCCCTTCTTCAATCGCTACAATGGTGCGCACAACGGATATGACCCTTACAAGAGCTGAAAATATCCTGGGAATAAATCCTTTCTCCGCAAGGACCATGGCGGTATTACCGAACCCACAGGCAGTATCGCCGGCAGCTATCTTGTTCTGCGCCTTTGCAATACCCACAATCTTCTGCCACAAGAATCTCATATCCCTTACTCCCAGTACGGCCATGGCAAAGACAACTTCTTTGATGTTGCACATCATCAGTGCATTGTCATTCACTTCTTTTCCTCCGGTACTTTCTATCGACAGCAAATCGCCTCCTGCCCGTGCGCCCTCTTCAAACAGTTCCATCATAGGTTCCAGAAGCTTTGAAGTCCTTTGCAATGCCGGACGTTCGAATTCCCTCAAATCATTCGGGGTCAGCCGTATTTCGGTGATCAGTCCGTGGTTGCTGTAATACCTTTCAC
>JASFVU010000312.1:0-4482 GCA_050049665.1 Bacteroidales bacterium
TATGTGGTAACAGATGATCAGATCGTAATTGTTCTCTTCCGATTTGATGTTTGTGATATCGTATGCATAATCCGCGAGAAAATCTCCTGACAGATCTGAGCTTTTATAGGTTATTGACCGATCTTTTTTAAGCTTTCTGCAGATACTCCGTGAGGGTGAAAAATCAAGGACATTTATGCCTTTTTTCAGATAATCTGCCTGAAGGATCTGCCATAATCTTCTGGTTCGTGCCAGACTGCCACAGGAAGGACATATTCTGTCACCTTTTTCCCGAAGAAATTTTTTGATCTTTTTACCGCAGATGTTACACTGAAAATCATTGCCCCTGTAAAACTGATACAGGATATATCTGAAAAAAGGTTCGTACCTGAATAAGATCTTTTTCGGCAGGATTGATCTCAGAATTATTTTTAGTCCGTTATACATGAGAAATTGTCGGGGGGTTATCGTGATTTTATATTGACAACTGGCAATACTGTTTTTGTATTTCAGAGAGTTAAAAATTTATTTTTGTATTTGTAATCGTTTATTGTATCGGGTAAGGCAAGTTTCTCCTTCAGAAGGTGTGCATTAAGGAAAGTCTTATTTTTCAGGTAAACATAACAGAGATGATGATTGTCGCTGTCATATTTTCGTTTGTCATATTTCAGGAATATCTTTTTACCTTTTGTCTTTTTGATTAAAAATTCCCTGGCAAGGCCATTTACAGATTTTTTTTCTTTTATACCTATAAGTCTTATAGTCAGGTTATTGTTTAGCCGGATAAGTTCCGGGCTGATCACTTCTTTAACATTGAAATATTCCTCCTGCTGTTCGTTGTCCCTGTCGATCTTTGAACCATACGGGTATTCCTTTGGATTAACTTTCAGCTCCAGTTTATGCGGGTCATTAAATTGATAAGGCAGGCAACTCTTTAATTTCTGAAGATCCGGTCCTGCTTTGTCTTTGAGAGATACAATCCCGGTCTTTTTGCCACCTGCCCGAACAGATCCGAGTCTTTTCTTTGACAGGTCGATAAAATCAGGATTTATTTCATATCCTATTGAATTTCTTTCAAGTTTCAGTGCTGCAAGTGATGTTGTTCCGCTGCCCATGAACGGATCCAGTACTGTTTCTCCTTTGAATGCGAACATTTTGATCAGCCGTTTTGGCAATTCCTCGGGGAACATGGCAATATGCCCATCCTGTTTTGCACCTCCGAAGTGCCAGTGACCTGAGAAATATTCCATCCATTCATTTTTTGTGAGTTTTGACTGTTTTTTAATTTCAGGTGAAACTTTCGGCGGCTTGCCTTCTTTTCTGAAAAGCAGGATAAACTCATAATCGATCGAAAGTATTCCGTTCCGGGGCGTTGGGTAACTCCCCATCAGTGATGCTCCTCCGGTTGTATTTGTTGTAGTCTGTTTCTGCCAGATAATTGCTCCCATATAGTCAAAACCGATGGTTTCACAAAACCGGATGATTTCCGTACGTATCGGGATCACTTTATATCGTCCGTAATAAACTGCCCTGGCGAACTGGTCGCCGATATTAATACAAAGCCGGCATCCTTTTTCAAGCACCCGCCGGCATTCTTTCCATACGAGATTCAGGCTGTTGATGTAAGATTCGTAATTTTCACGGAAACCGATCTGGTGTTTATTGCCATAATCTTTTAACTGCCAGTAGGGAGGTGAAGTTATCACCAACTGAACCGACTCGCCGGGAATCCGATCCATCTGCCGGCTGTCACCATGTATGATCGTATGTGTTGTTTTCAATGGTCAATACTTTTCAGTCACAATCAGCAGGATTCACAACAGATCATGTAATAACCCAGTTTATTGCTGCGTGTTCCGTGTTGAACGCCTTCAGGTAATAGGGCGGATTTCTTGATTCAACAAGCATAGGGAAAATTACCTGTTCAGGCTTGGTCATGATCAATCCGATCTTTTTTTCCTTAAATATCTGTAAATGTTGGTTGTAAAACTCAGCTATGCCTTTTGTCTGTGAAATATCCATTTTGACCTTAGCATTACTGTAATCTAGAATAAAGCCGGTTACTTCTTCAGGGATATATTTTTTTTCTATGATTGTTTCCCATGAGGTTTCAAGGTCATTAAGGGTAATATCACCCGAGTAAATCTTGAAGAATATCCCTGTAGAAGCATCAAATCTGATGCTGGCTTTTTCGGTTATTTTTACGGTTCCTTTGATAATCATTAGATTTAATTCAATAAGGTAAAACCGAAAGGATCATCAGTAAAAACTTAGTTAAGTTAAGAAACTTCTTTGAATCTGTAAATAAATATGTTAACGATCTGTACTGAAATTATTTTACCGAATAGTTCTCAATATCCTTAAAGCCTCGTAAAAAATCGGACGCATCCAGTTTCTTTTTTCCGGCAAGCTGAAGCTGCCTGATGTGAATAACCCCGTCTTTAACCGTTACTGTTAAGCGATTTTCATGTTTTGCCTGCAGGATCCCCGGTTCTCCGGAATAATCTTTTGGGATGAATTGTGCCCTGTAAATTTTAAGGGGGAGTACTTTTTCCCCGTCGGTAATTTCTGTCCAGGCAGCAGGGTAGGGACTAAGACCTCTGATAAAATCATGGATTTTCTTTCCTTTTTCTGTCCAGTTTATCCGGCAGTCTTCCTTATATATTTTCGGGGCGTTGTGTATTACAGCGTTTTTCCCGTATTCCGATTGCGAAATAACAGGATAGTTGCCGGCAGCAATTGCTTCGGCTGTTTTTATCAGCAAATCAGCGCCTTTCACCATCAGAACATCATGTAACTCTCCGGCTGTTGTGTCAGACCCTATCGCTACCTTCTCGGAAAATATGATTTTCCCGGTGTCTATTTCTTTTTCAATGAAGAAAGTCGTTACTCCGGTTTCTTTTTCACCATTGATGATCGCCCAGTTGATGGGTGCTGCTCCGCGATAATCGGGCAGGAGCGATGCATGGAGATTTACGGTGCCTTTCAGGGGCATTTCCCAGACAACTTCCGGCAGCATACGAAAAGCAACAACGAGCTGAAGATCAGCGCCAAGTGATTTTAATTCCTCAATGAAAACGGGCGATTTTAAATTGGGGGGCTGAAGAATGTTTTGGATTCCCGCAGACAGGGCATATTGTTTAACCGGTGGTATTTGTATGTATTTTCCTCTTCCTGCGGGTTTATCCGGTGCCGTAACTACTCCTGCAACATGTTTCCCGCTTTCAACAAGTCGTTTAAGGGATTCTACGGCAAAATCGGGCGTACCCATAAAAACAATCCGTAACTGTTCCGGCATATTGTTTAATATTATGATTTGGCTTCTTTGGTGTTAGTCTTCTTTTTTTCGATATCGTCCTCTTCAGGAACCAATTCGAGGAAATGCCCCATTTTTGCTCTTTTTGTTTCCAGGTAGAACTGGTTATATTTATTGGGAGGTATTTCTATCGGAATATTTTCAACGACCCGGAGTCCGTAGCCTTCGAGTCCGGCACGCTTAACAGGATTATTGGTAAGTAACCTGATCTTGCCCAGTCCCAGTTCATGCAGGATACTTGCTCCCACACCATAGTCCCGCTCATCGCTTTCAAATCCCAGGTCTTCATTGGCTTCAACGGTATCTCTTCCCTGTTCCTGTAATTTATAGGCCCTGATCTTGTTGAATAATCCAATGCCTCTTCCCTCCTGGTTCAGATACACGACCACCCCTTGTCCTTCCTTTTCAATGCGTCGCATGGCTTCGTGTAACTGTGGCCCGCAGTCACACCGGTATGAGTGAAAAATATCACCTGTGGCACATGAGGAGTGTACCCTGACGAGTACGGGATCGTCTTTCGACCATTTGCCTTTTATCAGGGCCACATGTTCCAGTCCGTTGGATTTCTGAATAAAAGGGATCAGCTCAAAATCGCCGAATTCCGTGGGGAGTTTCACTCTCTCTCCCCGTTCGATCAGGCTGTCCCGTTTCAGTTGATAAGCGATCAGGCTTTTAATTGTGATGATCTTAAGATCATATGTTTCGGCTATTTCGATCAGTTGCGGAAGACGTGCCATTGTGCCGTCTTCGTTCATGATCTCTACCAGGACCCCTCCGGGTTTTAAACCTGCAAGCCGGGCAAGATCAACAGCAGCTTCGGTATGTCCTGCCCGCCTTAATACTCCTTTGGCCTTGGCTTTCAGGGGGAAGATGTGGCCGGGACGTCCCAGATCATCGGGCGAAGTTCTTTCATCGACAAGGGCTTTTACGGTCTTTGCCCTGTCGCCTGCAGAGATCCCTGTGGTACAGCCATGTCCCAGCAGATCGACCGATACGGTAAAAGGGGTTGAATGGAGTGAAGTGTTTATCGGGACCATTAATTCCAGTTCCAGTTCTTCACAACGTTCTTCAGGAAGAGGGGCACAGATCAATCCCCTTCCGTGAGTGGCCATGAAATTCACTATATCGGGGGTTACTGATTCGGCAGCAGCAATGAAATCTCCTTCATTTTCACGATCTTCATCATC